>NZ_LWRX01000049.1:0-1842 GCF_001683835.1 Ralstonia sp. RL
GTAGGTGCCGATGGCGAAGATGTCCCACACCAGCGGGCTGCGCCATTGCGGCCATAGGTTCATCACGTCCGGATACGGGATCAGCCAGTAGAAGAACCACGGCCGTCCCAGGTGCAGGATCGGGAACAGGCCGGCGATGCCGGCGGCGAACAGCGTCATCGCCTCGGCGAAGCGGTTGATCGAGGTGCGCCACTTCTGGCGCAGGAGCAGCAGGAAGGCGGAGATGAAGGTGCCGGCGTGGCCGATCCCGATCCACCAGACGAAATTGCCGATCGCAAAACCCCATGCCACCGGGATGTTGACGCCCCAGATGCCGACGCCGGCCGCGAACAGGTACGCGATCGCGCCGAAGAAGACCAGCGTGCCGAGGAAGGTGGCGAGGAAGGCGCTCAGCCACGGCCAGCGCAGCGGGCGCTGCAGCACCAGGTTGGCGATCTTGTCCGACACGCTCGCATAGCCCCAGCCGGCGCGCAGCACGCCGATGTCCTGCGAGACCGGAGGCTGGGGAGGCTGTCGTGTCGTTTCGTTCATGATCCTAGCTCCACATCCGGATTCACCACCAGCGCCGCATACGAGGTGCGCGGCCGCGTGTTCAGTTCCGCCAGCAATCCGTAATCCAGCGGCGACGCCTTCGCCTTGTTCACGCGGCTGCCGGGATCGTTGAGGTCGCCGAACACGATCGCCTCGGTCGGGCAGGCCGCCTGGCAGGCGGTCACCACTTCGCCGTCCTTGAGGCGCCGCCCGAGCTTTTCCGCCTCGATCCGGCCGCGCGTGATGCGCTGCACGCAGTAGGTGCACTTCTCCATCACCCCGCGCCGGCGCACCGTGACTTCCGGGTTGTACGCCGGTGGCGTGCGGTCGATCGGGGTGGCGGTGTACTGCAGGAAGTTGAAGCGGCGCACCTTGTACGGGCAGTTGTTGGCGCAGAAGCGGGTCCCCACGCAGCGGTTGTAGACCTGCAGGTTCAGGCCCTCGCTGTCGTGCACCGCCGCCTCCACCGGGCACACCAGCTCGCAGGGCGCGGCCTCGCAATGCATGCACGGCACCGGCTGGAAGACGCTGCGCGCATGCGCGTCCGGACCGGCGTCGTAGCGGTCGACCCGGATCCAGTGCATCTCGCGCCCGCGCGCGACCTCTTCCCGGCCGACCGGCGGGATGTTGTTTTCCGCCTGACAGGCGATGGTGCAGGCGCGGCAGCCGATGCAGGCATTCAGGTCGATCGCCATGCCCCACTTGTAATCCTTGTACTCCCACCCCGGATAGAGCGATTGGCCGGGCGTGCGCAGGCGCGGCTCGTCGTTGGCGAAATGCGGACGGCGCCGGAACTCGTCGCGCGTCGCCATGCGCACGATGTCGCGCCCTTCCATCCGCTGGTGGTTCTGGGTGGTGGCGAAGGCGAGATGGCGTCCCGTCTTTTCCGCCCGCAGCGCGTGCGGCCCGCGCAGCGTGCGCAGGCGGTAGGCATCGAAGCCGACGCCGTCGCCCACGCGGCCGGCGGCGCGCCGGCCGTAGCCGAGGTGCAGCGTCACGGCGCCGTCGGCATGCCCGCGCCATACCCACACCGGCGCCTCCACCCATGCTTGCGGACGATCCGCCAGCGACAGGCGCAGCACGTCGCCGGTGCGCACGCCGAGCGACCGTGCCGTGTTCGCGCCGATCAGCGCCGCGTTGTCCCAGGTGAGCGTGCTGAGCGGGCGCGGCAGCTCCTGCAGCCAGGCATTGTTCGCATGCTCGCCGGCGCCCACCGAGGGATCGGCCGCGAACAGCGCGCGCAAGGCCGGCCCCTCGAAGTCGGGCGGCGCGATCGTCCGCGCCGGCCGCAGCGGCAGCGGCTCGCTCGCG
>NZ_LWRX01000114.1:0-4987 GCF_001683835.1 Ralstonia sp. RL
ATGCGGCTCCAGGGTCACACGATCCTGGATGCGCGCGCGGCCGTACACCAGTTCGCGCTCGACCCAGCCGTCGCCTTCGGCCGTGATGATGCATTCGTCCAGGCTTTCGACGAATTCCTTTTGCTCGCGCACCCGCAGCACCAGGCCTTGCCAGATCTGGTTGGGGGTCAGCGCGTCGATGAGGGGGTTCAGTGGATCGTTGACTTCCACCAGGTGTTCAAAGCGCAAAGCAGCCTCCGCAAGATTTCGTGACATTATCGCGCGGCTTGGCCCGCGCTGCGCCAAATGAAAAACGCCGGCGGGTTGCCCCGGCCGGCGTTTTTCATCGCGATGCCTGAAGCGTCGCCTGGCTTCAGATTTCTTCGTAGAGCGGCAGCGTCAGGAATTCTGCAAAGTCTTCCGAGGTCGACATCTGTTCGAAGATTTCTGCCGCGCGGTCAAAATGCCCCACCGCGCCCGTCTCCTTCACCTTGGCCAACTCTTCGGGGATCAGCTTGCGGACGAGTTCGGCCGTGACCTTCGTGCCGTCTTCGAGCTTGCCCTTGGGCGAGCGGATCCACTGCCACACCTGCGAGCGCGAAATCTCGGCCGTGGCGGCGTCTTCCATCAGGTTGTGGATCGGCACGCAACCGTTGCCGGCCAGCCAGGCACCCAGGTAGTGGATGCCGACGTTGATGTTCATGCGCAGGCCGGCTTCGGTGATCGGCGTTTCGGGCTGGAAGTTCAGCAGGTCGGCGGCCTTCACGTCCACGTCCGGACGCTGCTTGTCGAACTGGTTCGGCTTGTCGCCCAGCACCGCCACGAACTCCTTCATGGCCGGCTCGACCAGGCCTGGGTGAGCCACCCAGCCGCCGTCGTAGCCGTCGGTCGCGTCGCGCTTCTTGTCGTTGATGATGCCCTGCATGGCGATGGCGTTCTTCTCCGGATCGTTCTTGATCGGGATCAGCGCGCTCATGCCGCCGATGGCCGGTGCACCGCGCTTGTGACAGGTCTTGAGCAGCAGCAGCGCGTAGGCACGCATGAACGGCGAGGTCATCGTCACCTTGGCGCGGTCGGCCAGGCAGAAGTTCTTGTCGACCTTGAACTTCTTGATGCACGAGAAGATGTAGTCCCAGCGGCCGGCGTTCAGGCCAGCGCTGTGCTCGCGCAGTTCGTACAGGATTTCCTCCATCTCGAAGGCGGCGAGGATCGTCTCGATCAGCACGGTGGCCTTGATTGTGCCTTGCGGCAGGCCGATCTCGTTCTGCGCCATCACGAAGATGTCGTTCCACAGGCGCGCTTCCAGATGGCTCTCCATCTTCGGCAGGTAGAAGAACGGACCGGCGCCGCGGGCGATCTGCTCCTTGGCGTTGTGGAAGAAGAACAGCGCAAAGTCGAAGATGCCGCCGGAGACGCGCTCGCCGTCGACGGTCACGTGCTTCTCGTCGAGGTGCCAGCCGCGCGGACGCACCTGCAGCGTGGCGATCTTGTCGTTCAGTTTGTACGTCTTGCCGTTCGATTCCAGCGTAAGCGTGCGACGCACGGCAGCCTTCAGGTTGACCTGGCCTTGCAGCTGGTTGTGCCAGTTCGGGGTGTTGGAATCCTCGAAGTCGGTCATGTAGCTGTCCGCGCCCGAGTTGAACGCGTTGATGACCATCTTGGCATCGACCGGGCCGGTGATCTCCACCCGGCGGCAGTGCAGCGCGGGCGGGATCGGCGCAACCTTCCAGTCGCCCTCGCGGATGGCCTTCGTCTCGGGCAGGAAGTCCGGGCGCTCGCCGGCGTCCAGGCGCTTGGCGCGCTCGACACGCGCAGCCAGCAGCTCTTTGCGGCGCGGCTGGAAGGCACGGTGCAGCTTGGCGACCAGCGCCAGTGCTTCAGGGGTCAGAATGTCTTCGTAGGCCGGAAGGATCTCGGCCTTGATCTCCATGCCTTGGGGCAGCGTGAGCGCCATGGTTGTTCTCCAGAGGATGATGTGAGGGTTGAACGGGTTCGGTCCTATGGCTGGACCGATGAAATGCAATGCCTTACGTCGCTTGTGTTGCCTGCACGAACTGCAGCAGATCGCGCATGTCGTGGCCCGCCGCAGTGGGCGCCACGTCGAGCGCCTCGGGCGGATGCCCCAGGCGATTGATCCAGAACGTCTTGAAGCCGTACCACGTCGCGCCGCAGGCATCCCAGCCATTGGACGAGACAAACAGAATCTGTTCCGCCGGCACACCAAACGCTTGTGGCGCCAGCGCGTAGGCTTGCGGCGCGGTCTTGTAGAGCTTGACCGCATCGACCGACAGCACGTGATCGAACAGCCCGGACATGCCGGCACTCTTCACGGCAATGTCAAGCATCTGGGGGTTGCCGTTGGAGAGGATGCCCAGCGGCAAGCCCATCTCGCGCAGGCGGCGCAGCGCAGGCACGTTCTCGGGAAACGCCGACAGGCACGCATATTCGCGCATCAGCGTGGCCTCGTCGTGGGCGGAAAGCTCGACGCCCAGGCGGGCCGCGGCGTAGCGCAGCGCGTCGACGGTGATGTCCCAGAACGGCTTGTAATGCGCGCCCGAGGGGCCGGCCAGCGAGCGGATGCGGGTGTAGTCGATCTGCTTGTCGCGCCAGAGGACCGACAGCGCCTCGCCCTTGCCGGCAAAGAGCTGCTCGGCGCGTGCCGCCACCGAATACACGTCGAACAACGTGCCATAGGCGTCGAAGACCACCGCGCGAATCGAACTCATGCCTCAGCTCCACGGACCCGAAGGCCGGTACTCCGCGCGTTCCGCTCTGCAGAACGCTTCTCCGACCTTCGCAACGAGGGCCATTCTAGAAAAGGTGACGCGCTGCACAAAGACGCCAACGGTCACTTGATCTTTAACTTTTACCCGACGAATGGCGAGTGATAACCTTTATATTCGTCACAATCCCGCAGCACGCGGTATAAGCATCGGCCATGGATCATTTCAAGCAGCTCGAAACGTTTGTCGCCGTGGCCACGCGCGGCAGCCTGTCTGCCGCGGCCGCCGCCGAGGGCGTCGCGCCCGCCATCATCGGGCGCCGCATCGACGCCCTCGAAGAGCGCCTGGGCGTGAAGCTCCTCGTACGCACGACGCGGCGCATCACCCTCACTTTCGAGGGCTCGGCGTTCCTGGAAGACTGCCAGCGCATCCTCAATGACCTGCACAACGCCGAGGCCAGCGTGTCGGCGGGCGGCGTGAAGGCGAGCGGCCATCTGCGCGTGACGGCTCCGGCGGGCTTCGGCCGCCGCCATGTCGCGCCGATGGTGCCCGACTTCATTGCGTCGCATCCGGACGTGTCGATGACGCTGGACCTGGGCGACCGCGTGGTGGATCTCGTCAACGAGGGCTTCGATTGCGCCATCCGCCTCGGGGACCTTCCGGACTCCAGCCTCGTTTCGATCCGCCTATGGGAAAACCGCCGCGTGGTGGTGGCCGCGCCGAGCTACCTCGAGCGCCGCGGTGTACCGACGCAGGTCGAGCAGCTTTCCGCCCACAACTGCCTGGCCTTCGGGGCCAGCGCCAACGTGCAGCGCGGCTGGGTGTTCCAGCAAGGCGGCAAGGCCATCACCGTGAAAGTCTCGGGCACCATGGAATGCACCGACGGCGCGGTGCTGCGCGAGTGGTGCCTGCAGGGCCACGGGCTGGCCTGGCGCTCGTGGTGGGAGGTCGGGCACGACATCGCCACGGGCAAGCTGGTGACGGTGCTCGATGCCTTCGAGGCGCCGCCGATCGGCATCCACGCGGTGTTTCCGCAGCGCAAGCACCTGCCGTTGCGGGTGCGGCTCTTCATCGATTTCCTCAAGAACACGTACGGCAACCCGGCCTACTGGCGCCGCGCCGACGCGGTGATCGGCATGGATTAGCGATCACCCTGAGTGGGTGGAACCGCACGTGCGGCCTACAATCAAGACAAGACCCTCTTTCGCACCCTCACTCCGGAGGCCGCATGTTCCAGCACATCCTCATCCCGACCGATGGTTCTGAGCTGTCGCGCAAGGCGGTGGCGGGCGCGCTCGACTTTGCCAAGACCCTGGGCGCGCGCCTGACGGCATACACGTGCCTCGAGGAGTATCCGTACACGCCCTTCTCCGAGATCGTCGTGGAGACGCCGCAGGCGTTCAAGGAGCGGGTCGAAGCGCAGGCGCGCGTGGTCCTCAAGGACGTCGAGGACGCCGCCCGCAGCGCCGGCATCGAGTGCGACACCGACATGAGCTGCTTCCCGGTGCCCTACATGGGCATCATCGACGCGGCCGAACGCCATGGCTGCGACGTCATCTTCATGGCTTCGCACGGGCGGCGCGGGCTGGCCGGCCTGCTGCTCGGCAGCGAGACGCAGAAGGTGCTGACCCATACCGAAATCCCGGTGATCGTGTACCGCTGAGAGCCGCTCGGGCCCATGCCGCACAGCCGTCCTTGGGGACGGCTTTTTTTCTCCACGCGCGAGGCGGTCTCACGCACGTGCCTGATCATCACGCTCTACGACCGCCCCGGCCTGCCCGCATGCCCCGAACATGAGCACGACACGCTCACAGAAGCCATCGCGACCCGCAACGTCGAGCGCGCACACGACCTGATGCGCGAGCATTTCCAGCACATCGAGCAGTCGCTGGACCTGCATGCGACGCCCACGTCGGCACTCGACCTCGAATCGATTTTCAAGCGCACATAAAAAAAACCGCGCCACTCACTGGGGCGCGGTCCGAGCGGCCGGCGTGTGGTCAGCACACCGGCCCAGGTGACCTGGATGCCGGATGCGTCGGCAACCTCAAGCGACCTTTTTGGCTTCCGCCTTTTCTTCGAAGAATTGCTCGTCTTCGGTCGAACCCTTGAGCGCCGTGGTCGACGCTTCGCGCTCGATGGTCTGCGTCACGGCATCGAAGTAGCCCGTGCCGACTTCGCGCTGGTGCTTCACCGCGGTGAAGCCACGCTCGGCGGCCTTGAACTCGGCCTCCTGCAGCTCGACGAAGGCGCTCATCTGGTTGCGGGCGTAGCCGTAGGCCAGG
>NZ_LWRX01000185.1:0-701 GCF_001683835.1 Ralstonia sp. RL
CGGCCGGTCACCACGGTGCCGCGGCCCGAGATCGAGAACACGTCTTCCACCGGCATCAGGAACGTGCCGTCCACGGCGCGCTCCGGCGTCGGGATGTACGAGTCCAGCGCGTCGGCCAGGTTCATGATCGCCACTTCACCCAGCTCGCCCTTGTCGCCTTCCAGCGCCAGCTTGGCCGAGCCCTTGATGATCGGGGTGTCGTCGCCCGGGAATTCGTACTTCGAGAGCAGCTCGCGCACTTCCATTTCCACCAGCTCGAGCAGCTCGGCGTCGTCCACCATGTCGCACTTGTTCAGGAAGACGATGATGTACGGCACGCCAACCTGGCGGGCCAGCAGGATGTGCTCACGCGTTTGCGGCATCGGGCCGTCCGCGGCCGAGCACACCAGGATGGCGCCGTCCATCTGGGCGGCACCGGTGATCATGTTCTTGACGTAGTCGGCGTGGCCCGGGCAGTCAACGTGCGCGTAGTGGCGGTTGGCCGTTTCGTACTCGATGTGTGCGGTGTTGATCGTGATGCCGCGTGCCTTTTCTTCCGGCGCTGCGTCGATTTCGTCGTACTTCTTCGCTTCGCCACCGAACTTGCTCGACAGCACGGTCGCGATCGCTGCGGTCAGCGTCGTCTTGCCGTGGTCAACGTGACCAATCGTCCCAACGTTCACGTGCGGCTTGGTCCGCTCGAACTTTTCCTTTGCCATGTC
>NZ_LWRX01000016.1:0-69575 GCF_001683835.1 Ralstonia sp. RL
CCTCCGCGGCCGTCGCGCAGCAGGAAGCCGACATGGCCGCCGTGCAGTGGCTGGGCCAGCACGATGTCCGGCGACACGTCCGCCGGGCCGGGCAGGGGGCGACCGGGCAGGAACGGGTCGTTGCGCGCGTTCAGCACCAGCGTCGGCACGCGCACGTCGCGCAGCACGGGCTTGGACGACGCGCGCGTCCAGTAGTCGAGCACATCACGGAAGCCGTGCAATGGCGCGGTGACGAGGTTATCGAACTCGCCGAGCGTGCGTGTAGCCATCATGGCGGCGCGGTCGTACAGGCCCGGGTGCTGCTCCAGCTTGGCATTCGCCTTGGCCTTGAGCGTACGCAGGAACATGCGCGTATAGACCATGTTGAAGACCTTGGACAGCGCCGCGCCTCCAGCGCGCATGTCCAGCGGCGCAGAGACCGTCGCCGCCGCGCTCACACACCGCGCATCGGCACCGTGTTCGCCGAGATAGCGCAGCAGCGCATTGCCGCCCAGCGAGATGCCCACCGCCAGCAGCTTGCGGCCCTGCGGCTGGCAAACCGTCCGATACAGGCGCTCCACGATCCACGCGATCTCCGCGCCATCGCCGCAGTGGTACATGCGCGGCGCGAGGTTCATCTCGCCCGAGCACCCGCGGAAATGCGGGATGACGCCCGGCCACCGGCGCGCACGCAGCGCGTCCATCAGCAGCCGCGCATAATGGCTGCGCGAGTCGCCTTCGAGGCCGTGGAACATGACGACCAGCGGCGCATGGGCATCCGTGCCGTGCGTGGTCCAGTCGAGGTCGATGAAGTCGTGGTCCGGCGTGTCCCACCGCTCGCGCCGATACGTGATGCGCGGAAAGCGCCACAGGCGCGCCGGCACGATCGTCTGCGCATTGCCGCCGATCAGCCACCACGGCGAGCGGAACGCGTGCGGCTCGAACGGCCCCGCAAGCAGGGCGCCCAGATCCAGCTCAAGGGGAGCAGCGTGGCGAGACGGGGGACTCATCGGAAGAAATCGGCTGCCACACCGCGCGCGGCCGGCTCAGTGCAGGGAGTGCGTGACGCTGGAGATGGACGCCGCCACGCGCTCTTCAGCGGCCTGGCTGGAATGCACGTGCGCGATGCGCCAGCCTTCGTGGTTCTGCATCAGCACGTACGTCGTATGCACGTACAGGTCGGCTTCGGTGGCCGTGGCGGAAAAGCGCAGCGCCTCGGTCGACTCGAAGATCGACACGCCCAGCGACGAATGCACCTGCTGGCTGAGGCACTCGATCCACACCGGGTTCTTTTCGACCAGCGCATCCAGGCAGCCGCGCAGTTGCTCATGGCCGTGCAGCCGCTGGCCGTCGGGCAGGATGAAGCTCACCGAGTCTTCGTCCAGCCACAGCTTGAGCGCGCCATCGGCATCGCGGCGCTTGAGCGCTTCGCGATAGGCTTCGAGGATGTCCTCGGCGGCTTCGAACAGGCGGGCAAATCGTGGCATGGTGGTGGCGTGGAAGGAGGCGTGCGGAAAGGCCGCATGCAATGGCGTCAAAGCGGCTGCAGCAGCCGTCGCAGTTCATGAAACACCATCTCGGGGCCGATGTCGCGCAGGCAGCGCAGATGGCCCAGCGGGCATTCACGCGCAAAGCACGGGCTGCACTCCAGATGGAGCCACATGATACTCGCAGCCGGTGACAGCGGCGGGGTGTGGCGCGGGTCGCTCGAGCCGAACACGGCAACCTGCGGGCGCCCCAGGGCGGCGGTCACGTGCATCAGGCCGGAGTCGTTGCAGATGGCGGCCTCGGCGCGGGCAAGCAGTTCGATGGCCTCGTCGAGCGAGGTCTCGCCGCAGAGGTTGCGCACGAACGGGGCGCGCTCGACGATGGCGTCGGCCGTTTCGCGATCCTTGCCGGACCCGAGCGCGACGATCTGCGCATACGGGAACGAGCGGCGCAGCATCTGTGCGAGTTCAGCAAAGTGCTCGGCGGGCCAGCGCTTGGCCGGGCCGTATTCCGCGCCGGGGCAGAAGGCGATCAGCCGTGCATTGCCGGGAATGCCGAACTTGGCCGACGTGGTCGCCACGCGCTGTACATCCACATTCAGCTTCGGATCGGGCAGCGTGTCGGGCAGCTTGGCGCCAGGCTTGAAGGCCAGCGCCGCGTAGTGCTGGACCATGGGCGGGCGCTCGGCCTTGGGCGGATTCGGGTAACGCACGTTGAGCACGCCCAGCCGCGATTCACCCTTGTAGCCAATGCGCAGTGGAATGCCGGCCAGCCACGGAATCAGGGCGCTCTTGAACGAGTTCGGCAGCACGTAGGCCGCGTCGAACGTTTCGTTCTTGAGCTGCTGCGCAAACATCGTGCGGCTGCCGAGCTGCAGCTTGCCGTGCGCCAGGTCGGTCGGTAGCACACGCGCGATTTCCGGCATGCGCGCGAGCACGGGCGCCACCCACTTCGGTGCGATGGCGTGGATCTGCGCGCGCGGGTGCCGCGCCTTCAACTGCGCAAACAGCGGCTGCGCCATCAGCGCGTCGCCGATCCAGTTGGGGGCGATGACCAGAATCTTGCGCATCATCCGTTCGCCACACGGTTTGCCGGACGCGCGTCGCGCCGGAGGTGCTGCAGGGGAAGACGGCTCAATGGTGGCCCTTCAGTTCAACGCCGGGAGCCAGCTTGTAGACGGTGCCGCAGTACGGGCATTTGGCTTCGCCCGTATCGGCGATGTCGAGGAACACGCGCGGGTGGTAGTTCCAGGCCGGCGTCTTGGCGGTCGGGCAGTGCAGCGGCAGGTCGTCTGCGCCGATTTCGATCGTGGAAGCGGTTTGCGTCGTCATGGTGAGTGAGGAGTGCCGGCGTGGTCTGACGGGAGTCAGCCACGCTTGAAGTGCCGACAAAGGCGAAATTGTAAGGGGTGGGCGCGGCCCCGCCAACGCCGATTGTTGCACTGCGTGGTGCACGGCTGAATCGTCACGCGCGGGGGGGCGTCTGCGCATCGGCGTTAAGCAGATGCTTAACATCAAAAGTATAATCGCGTGTTTCCTCCGAGCCTTCCATGTCGCCCCCGACGTTCCCGCCTTTTCCCGTGCATTCGGGCGCTGACTGCGCCCGCAGTACGGTCGCGCAAAAAGAGATGCATTCATCGCTTTTGAGGGCATCATGGCGCTAGTGCGGTGGGGCGCGGCGCTGCAACGCCGCTGGCTGGCGATCGACGCCGACGAGCGCGCCGGTTTCATTGCCGGCGTGCGGGCCTATGCGCCCTCGACGCTGCCGGTCTTTGCGTGGGGTGCGGTGACGGGCGTGGCGATGAGCAAGTCGGTGCTGACCATCCCGCAGGCGATCGGCATGTCGCTGCTGGTGTATGCAGGCTCGTCGCAGCTGGCCGTACTGCCGTTGCTGGCGGCCGGGCTGCCGATCTGGACGGTGCTGCTCACGGCGTTCATCGTCAACGTGCGCTTCATCATCTTCAGCGCGGGGCTGATGCAGCATTTCGGCCATCTGCCCTTTGTGCGGCGCGTGGTGCTCGGGTCGTTCAACGGCGACCTGCCGTTCGTGCTGTTCACCCAGCGGTATCCATCGGCCGCGCGGGAAGCCGGTAAGGAAGGCTATTACTGGGGCATGGTCCTGCTGAATTTCGTGGTGTGGCAGGGGTCGTCCATCCTGGGCATCGTCGCGGCGAGCCTCTTTCCGGATGCGTGGGGCCTGGCGCTGGCCGGGACCCTCGCACTGATTCCTGTCATGGTGTCGACCATTCGTTCCCGTGCCACGCTCATGGCGGTGGCCGTGGCCGCGGTGCTGGCGTTGATCGCCTTCAAGCTGCCATATCGATTGAGCCTGGTGATTGCCGTCACCGGCGCGATGGCGGCCGGTCTGGCGGGCGACGAAGCCGCGGCACGCCTGCAATGGCAGCGCCGCCGCGCCGCACAGGCGAGCGGCGAGCGGGAGGACGCATGAGCACGCTGGAGATCTGGCTGGTCATTCTGGGCATGACGGTGGTGACCATTTTCACGCGCTCGCTTTTTCTGGCGGTGGGCGACCGCATGGCGCTGCCCACGCGCCTGCAGCACGCGCTGCGCTTTGCGCCGGCGGCCGCGCTCATCGCCATCGTGCTGCCCGACCTGCTGTGGAACCAGGGCCATTTCGATCCGAGCTGGAACAACCCGCGCCTGATGGCCGGCATTGCAGCCACGGTGTTTTACGTGGCGACGCGGCGCATGCTGGGCATGATCTTCGTCGGCATGGGCGTGTTTACCGTGCTGCGGCTCTGGGGATAGAAGCTGCGCCCAATCAACGCGTCAATTCCGACGTGAACCGACCCTCATGGAGACACAAGCGTGCCCGCTTCCACCCGCAACGGCGTGATCTTCGCCTTCCTGGCCTACACGATGTGGGGCTTGTTCCCGCTGTACTTCAAGCTGCTCAAGGCGGTGTCGCCGGTGGAGATCCTGTCGCACCGGGTGATCTGGTCGTTGGCGGTGATGGTGGTGATCCTGCTGGTGAAACGGCACTGGGCGTGGCTGTGGGCGTTGCGCGCGCAGCCCCGCGTGGTGGGGCGGTATGCCGCCAGCACGGCATTGCTGGCGGCCAACTGGCTGACGTACATCTGGGCGGTCAACCACGACCACGTGCTGGAGGGGAGCCTCGGCTACTTCATCAACCCGCTGGTGGTTGTGATGCTGGCCGCGCTGGTGCTGGGCGAGCGGCTGCGGCCGGTGCAGTGGATCTCGGTGGCGCTGGCCGCGGCCGGCGTTGCGTGGCTCACCTGGCAGGCTGGGACGCTGCCGTGGATTGCGCTGGCGCTCGCCTTTTCGTTCGGCTTCTATGGCCTGTTGCGCAAGACCTCGCCACTGGGTGCGCTCGAAGGGCTGACGCTCGAGACGCTGCTGCTGTTTCCGCTGGCGCTGGCCTACCTCGGCTGGCTGGCGGCACAGCACCAGAACGCCTTTCTGGCCGCATCGCCGCACGTCCAGCTGCTGCTGGCGCTGGCCGGCCCGCTGACGGCGCTGCCGCTGCTGCTGTTTGGCGCCGGCGCGCGGCGTATTCCGCTGTCGCTGCTGGGCCTGCTCCAATACGTGAGCCCAACGCTGCAGCTGCTGCTCGGCGTGTGGCTGTACAACGAGCCTTTCGCGGGGCCGAAGGTGACGGGCTACGTGCTGATCTGGATCGGCCTGGCCGTGTATTCCGCCGAAAGCTGGATGTGGCTGCGCCGCCGCACGCCGCTGCCGGCATAGCGTCCTGCAGGCTCCCGGCCGATCGGCCTCGGCAGGACGGTGGAGCCGGCAGGACGCCGCCGCGAAACGCACGTTTTGACCAGGCGCATCGGGTAAAATCGCCGTTTTCCGCGATTCTTCCGTAGCTGCCATGCCTCACGTCCTGCGTCTGTCCGATCTCATCTCCGAAGGCAAGCTTGCCGGCAAGCGCGTGTTCATCCGCGCCGACCTGAATGTGCCGCAAGACGATGCCGGCAACATCACCGAAGACACCCGCATCCGCGCCTCCGTGCCGGCCATCCAGGCGGCCCTGGGCGCCGGCGCCGCCGTGATGGTGACCTCGCACCTGGGCCGCCCGACCGAGGGCGAATTCAAGCCGGAAGACTCGCTGGCACCGGTCGCCAAGCGCCTGTCCGAGTTGCTCGGCCGTGACGTGAAGCTCGTCCAGAACTGGGTCGACGGCGTGGATGTCGCGCCCGGCCAGGTCGTGTTGCTGGAAAACTGCCGCGTCAACAAGGGCGAGAAGAAGAACAGCGACGAACTGGCCCAGAAGATGGCCAAGCTGTGCGATCTCTACGTCAACGATGCATTCGGCACCGCCCACCGCGCGGAAGCCACCACCCACGGTATTGCCAAGTTTGCCCCCATCGCCTGCGCCGGCCCGCTGCTGGCGGCTGAGCTCGACGCGCTGGGCAAGGCGCTGGGCCAGCCGGCCCGCCCGCTGGTGGCCATCGTCGCGGGCTCCAAGGTCTCGACCAAGCTCACGATTCTCAAGTCGCTGGCCGACAAGGTGGACAACCTGATCGTCGGCGGCGGCATCGCCAACACGTTCATGCTCGCGGCGGGCCTGAAGATCGGCAAGTCGCTCGCCGAGCCGGACCTGGTGGGCGATGCCAAGGCCATCATCGACCTGATGGCCGCACGCGGCGCGTCGGTGCCCATCCCGGTCGATGTGGTCTGCGCGAAGGAATTCAGTGCCACGGCAGCCGCCACCGTCAAGGACGTGAAGGATGTGGCGGACGACGACATGATCCTCGACATCGGGCCGAAGACGGCCGCGCGGCTCGCCGAGCAGCTGAAGTCCGCCGGCACGATCGTGTGGAACGGTCCGGTCGGCGTGTTCGAGTTCGACCAGTTCGGCAACGGCACCAAGGTGCTGGCCGAGGCCATT
Source organism: Ralstonia sp. RL (assembly GCF_001683835.1). Lineage (NCBI taxonomy): Bacteria > Pseudomonadati > Pseudomonadota > Betaproteobacteria > Burkholderiales > Burkholderiaceae > Ralstonia > Ralstonia sp. RL. The sequence continues at coordinate 6,343 of NZ_LWRX01000016.1, forward strand.
GCTGCCTCGTCGGGCTTCTCGATCGCGGGTGGTGGCGACACGCTGGCGGCCATCGCCAAGTACAACATCGCCGATAAGGTGGGCTACATCTCCACCGGCGGCGGCGCATTCCTGGAGTTCCTGGAAGGCAAGACGCTGCCGGCCGTGGAGATCCTGGAGCAGCGTGCCCGAAGCCAGACCGCGCAGGCCTGAGGGCCCCTCGCTTCCTTCGCCCATCCCACCAACGAGACACCGCCGCCCATGACCCGCGCCACCAAGATCGTCGCCACCCTCGGCCCGTCATCCAACACGCTGGAAATCCTCACGCGGATGATCGCGGGCGGTGTGGACGTGGTGCGGCTCAACTTTTCGCACGGCACCGCGCAAGACCACGTGGCACGCGCCGAGCTGGTGCGTGAGGCGGCGCGCTCGGTGGGCCGCGAAGTGGCCATCATGGCCGACCTGCAGGGCCCGAAGATCCGCGTCGGCAAGTTCGAGAACGGCAAGATCACGCTCAACCCCGGCGATCGCTTCACGCTCGATGCGCGTTGCGAACTCGGCAACCAGGAGCGCGTCGGCCTCGACTACAAGGAACTGCCCCGCGACGTCGGCCCCGGCGACCTGCTGCTGCTCAACGACGGCCTGATCGTGCTGCAGGTCGAGCGCGTGGTGGGCGAAGAGATCGAAACCATCGTCAAGGTGGGCGGCGATCTCTCCAACAACAAGGGCATCAACCGCCAGGGCGGCGGCCTGTCGGCGCCGGCGCTGACGGCCAAGGACATGGAAGACATCAAGACCGCGATGGCGCTGGGCGCCGATTACGTCGCGGTCAGCTTCCCGAAGAACGCCACCGACATGGAGATGGCGCGCCAGCTGGCCGCCGTGGCCGGCGCGCCGCACAACCACAAGACCCGCATGATCGCCAAGATCGAGCGTGCCGAGGCCATCCGCCCCGGCGTGCTCGAGGAGATCCTGGCCGCGTCCGACGGCATCATGGTCGCGCGCGGCGACCTAGCCGTGGAGGTGGGCAACGCGGCCGTGCCGGCGCTGCAGAAGCGCATGATCAAGCTGGCGCGCGAAGCCAACAAGCTGACGATCACCGCCACGCAGATGATGGAATCGATGATCGTCAACCCGGTGCCAACGCGCGCCGAGGTGTCCGACGTTGCCAACGCGGTGCTCGACGGCACGGATGCCGTGATGCTGTCGGCCGAAACCGCTGCCGGCCGCTATCCGGTCGAGACGATCGAGGCCATGGCTGCCATCTGCGTGGAAGCGGAAAAGTCGCAGCCGGTGCATCTGGACGCCGACTTCCTCGACCAGACCTTCACCCGCATCGACCAGTCGATCGCCATGGGCGCGCTGTTCACGGCGCACCACCTGCAGGTCAAGGCGATTGCGGCGCTGACCGATTCCGGCGCCACGGCGCTCTGGATGAGCCGTCACGGCATCAACATTCCCATTTATGCGATGACGCCAAACGTGGCATCGCAGCGCAAGATGGCCCTGTACCGCAACGTGCAGTCGCTGCCGCTGGCCAGCAGCATGGACCGCGACGAAGCGCTGCACCAGGCCGAAGAACTGCTGGTCGCGCGTGGCGTCGTGCAGCGCGGCGACTTCATCGTCCTGACCGTCGGCGAGCCGATGGGGCAGGCGGGGGGCACGAACACGCTCAAGATTGTCCGCGTCGGCATGCACTGACGCACACCACGGAACGCTGCTTGCTACGCAAACAAGATGCGTTCCTGAGACCGAATACAGATCGACCCATAGGAGAAAACCATGCCACTCGTCTCGATGCGCCAACTGCTCGACCACGCCGCTGAAAACGGCTACGGCCTGCCGGCGTTCAACGTGAACAACCTGGAACAGGTCCAGGCCGTGATGGAAGCGGCCAAGGAAACCGGCGCGCCGGTGATCCTGCAGGCCAGCGCGGGCGCCCGCAAATACGCCGGCGAATCGTTCATCAAGCACCTGATCCAGGCGGCTGTCGAGGCTTACCCGGAAATCCCGCTGGTCATGCACCAGGACCACGGCCAGAGCCCCGCGATCTGCCAGGGCGCCATCGACCTGGGCTTTGGCTCGGTCATGATGGACGGCTCGCTGCGCGAAGACGGCAAGACCCCGGCCGATTTCAACTACAACGTCGAGGTGACGCGCAAGGTCGTCGAGATGGCGCACAAGGTCGGCGTGACCGTGGAAGGCGAACTCGGCTGCCTGGGCTCTCTGGAAACCGGCATGGCCGGCGAGGAAGACGGCATCGGCGCGGAAGGCAAGCTCGACCATTCGGCGCTGCTGACCGATCCGGAAGAAGCGGCGCAGTTCGTCAAGGCGACGCAGCTCGACGCGCTGGCCATCGCCATCGGCACCAGCCACGGCGCGTACAAGTTCTCGCGCAAGCCCACGGGCGACATCCTGGCGATCAGCCGCGTGAAGGAAATCCACGCGCGCATCCCGAACACCCACCTCGTGATGCACGGCTCGTCGAGCGTGCCGCAGGAGCTGCTGGCCATCATCAACCAGTACGGTGGCAAGATGAAGGAAACGTACGGCGTGCCGGTCGAAGAGATCCAGGAAGCCATCAAGTACGGCGTGCGCAAGATCAACATCGACACCGACATCCGCCTGGCCATGACGGGCGCGGTGCGCAAGTTCCTGGCCGAAAACCCGGACAAGTTCGACGCCCGCGAATGGCTCAAGCCCGCGCGCGAAGCCGCCAAGCAGGTCTGCAAGGCGCGCTACATCCAGTTCGGCTGCGAAGGCCAGGCCGGCAAGATCAAGCCGGTCAGCCTGTCCGTGATGGCGCAGAAGTACCAGAACGGCGAACTGGCGCAAGTGGTGCAATAAGCACGCGCGCCGCGTCAAAGTGAAACGGCTGGCAGTGCGCCAGCCGTTTTGCATGGGGCCCACACGTATAATGTCGGCCTTCCACGTTTTTTGACCTTCCACTGGGTTCCGCCGTGTCCGCCGCATCTGACAACCCCACAGCCGCCTCCGCCCTTTACGAATCGTCGATCACCAGCCTGCCGTTGCTCGGCCGCGGCAAGGTGCGCGAGAACTACGCCGTCGGCGGCGACAAGCTGCTGATGATCACTACCGACCGTCTGTCGGCGTTTGATGTGATTCTCGGCCAGCCGATTCCGGACAAGGGCCGCGTGCTTGCGCAGATGTCGGATTTCTGGTTCAACAGGCTGCGCCACATCGTGCCGACGCACGAAACGGGCATTGCGCCGGAAACCGTGGTCGCCCCGAATGAAGTCGACCAGGTGCGCGGCCGCGCCATCGTGGTCAAGCGCCTGAAGCCGATCCTGGTGGAAGCCGTGGTGCGCGGCTACCTGGCGGGCAGCGGCTGGAAGGACTACCAGGCCACGGGCGCCGTCTGCGGCGTCCAGCTGCCGGCCGGCCTGCAGAATGCGCAGAAGCTGCCCGAGCCCATCTTCACCCCCGCCGCCAAGGCCGCCGTGGGCGAGCACGACGAGAACATCGCCTTCGACGAAGTCGAGCGCCGCATCGGCAAGGAACTGGCCGCGCAGATCCGCGACGTGAGCATCCGCCTGTACAAGGAGGCGGCCGACTTTGCCGCCACGCGCGGCATCATCATCGCCGACACGAAGTTCGAGTTCGGCCTCGACGAGAACGGCACGCTCACGCTGATGGACGAGGCGCTCACCGCCGATTCGTCGCGCTTCTGGCCGGCCGATTCGTACCAGGTGGGCACCAACCCGCCGTCGTTCGACAAGCAGTTCGTGCGCGACTGGCTCGAAGCCGTGCGCATTGACGGCAAGCCGTGGCCGAAGACCGCGCCGGCGCCGCAGCTGCCTGCCGACGTGATCGAAAAAACCGCTGACAAATACCGCGAAGCGCTGACCCGCCTGACCGGGCAGTCGCTGCGCTGATCCTGGAGCCATGACGATGACCGCACAGCAATCTGCTCCGCTCGTTGGCGTGGTGATGGGCTCCAGTTCCGACTGGGACGTGATGCGCCACGCCGTCGACATGCTCACCCAGTTCGGCATTCCGTTCGAGGCGCAGGTCGTCTCGGCGCACCGCATGCCGGACGAGATGTTCCGCTACGCCGAAGCCGCACGCGACCGGGGGTTGCGCGCCATCATTGCCGGTGCCGGCGGGGCGGCGCACCTGCCCGGCATGATCGCCGCCAAAACCATCGTGCCGGTGTTCGGCGTGCCGGTGCCGTCCAAGTATTTGCGCGGCGAAGATTCGCTGCTCTCCATCGTGCAGATGCCCAAGGGCATCCCGGTGTCGACGTTCGCCATTGGCGAAGCGGGCGCGGCCAACGCAGCGCTTGCCGCCATCGCGACCATTGCCACCACCGACCCGGCGCTGGCCGACAAGCTCGAAGCCTTCCGCGCGCAGCAGACCGAAGTGGCGCGCGGCATGACGCTGCCGGTGCACGGTGCTTAAGCCAACCACGACCCGATTCATGGCCGACGACCTGAACCCGCGCCTGGCGCAAGCCCACACGCCGGAATCCCGCGCGCTGAACGTTCCCAACGCGATCCTGCCCGATGCCTGGCTGGGCATGCTAGGCGGCGGCCAGCTCGGCCGCATGTTCACGCATGCCGCACAGGCGATGGGCTACAAGGTCTGCGTGCTCGACCCGGACCCGAACAGCCCCGCCGGCACCATTGCCGAGCGCCACCTGTGCGCCGGCTACACCGACGAGGCGGCGCTGGCCGAAATGGCCGCGCTGTGCCCGGCCGTCACGACCGAATTCGAGAATGTGCCGGCACAGGCCCTGGACCGCCTGGAGCAGCTGGGCGCCTTCGTTGCTCCGCGCGCCAACTGCGTGTCGATCGCGCAGAACCGCATCGCCGAGAAGAAATTCTTCGCGCTGTGCGCCGCGCGCACGGGCATCCAGCCGGCACCGAGCTGGGTGATCCAGCACGATGCCGATATCGACCAGCTGCCCGCTGATCTGCTGCCCGGCATCCTGAAGATCGCCCGCATGGGCTATGACGGCAAGGGCCAGGCACGTGTCTCCACCGTCGAAGAGCTGCGCGCAGCGTGGGGTGCCATGCAGCACGTGCCGTGCGTGCTCGAGAAGAGGCTGCCGCTGGCGTACGAGGTGTCGGTGCTGGCTGCCCGCGCCGCCGACGGCACCACCGCCACGTGGCCGCTGGCCGAGAACGAACACCGTGACGGCATTCTGTTCTCGACCATCATGCCGTCGCGCAGCGTCTCCGACGACATTGCCACGCGCACCCGTGCGGCTGCCGCCATGATCGCCGAAGAGATGGGCTACGTCGGGGTGCTGTGCGTGGAGTTCTTCGTGCTGCAGGACGGCTCGCTGGTCGCCAATGAAATGGCGCCGCGACCGCACAACTCGGGCCACATCACCATGGACGTGTGCGAGACGAGCCAGTTCGAGCAGCAGGTGCGCGCCATGGCACGGCTGCCGCTGGGCAGCACGCGCCAGCATTCGCCAGGCCGCATGCTGAACGTGCTGGGCGACGTGTGGTTCGAATACGGTCTGGAGCGCACGCCGGCCTGGCACGAAGTCATGCGCCACAGCGGCACGAAGGTGCATCTGTACGGCAAGGCCGATGCGCGCCCCGGCCGCAAGATGGGCCACGTGAACTGCGTCGGCACGTCGCCCGAGGTGGTGGACGAGGCGTTCCGCCACGCCGCGCATGTGCTGGGCCTGCGGGCGGAGTGAGCAGGAGCATCGCCATGCACAGGCCGACCGCGCCCATCGTCATGCCCCCGCGCGAACGCCTCGACGAGGCCGCGCGCAGGCTGGAGGCCGGCGAACTGGTTGCTTTCCCGACCGAGACCGTCTACGGCCTCGGCGCCGATGCGGAAAACCCGCAGGCGATCGCGAAGATCTACGCCGCCAAGGGGCGGCCCTCCAACCACCCGGTGATCGTTCACGTGGTGGACGGCGCAGACATCTCGTACTGGGCGGACGAAGTGCCCGGCATTGCGCTGCAGTTGATCGAAGCGTTCTGGCCCGGGCCGCTCACGCTGATTCTCAAGCGCGCGCCGCACATCCCGGCCGCCGTGGCAGGGGGGCAGGACAGCATCGGGCTGCGTTGTCCTTCGCATCCGGTGGCGCAGGCGCTGCTCTCGCGCTTCAAACGCGGACGCGGCGGCATTGCCGCGCCGTCGGCCAACAAGTTCGGCCAGGTGAGCCCCACCACCGCACAGCATGTGCGCGATGAATTCGGCGATGCGGTGTTCGTGCTCGAAGGCGACGGCGTCGACGTCGGGATCGAGTCGACCATCATCGACCTCTCGCGGCTGGACCAGGGCATTGGCCCCGTGTTGCTGCGCCCGGGTGCCATCACACCGGAAGACATCGAACGTGTCACGGGCGAGGTGCCCGCGCTGCCGGATGCTGCCGCGCCGCGCGCGTCGGGCACGCTGAAGGCGCACTATGCGCCGCGCACGCCGCTGTATCTCTTTTCTGCCGCCGAGGTGCCCGCGCGCCTTGCCGCGCTGCCGGCCGGCAAGCGCATCGTCTGGCTCGGTGCGCCGGTGGCGCTGCCCGAGGGTTGCGACCAGCGTGCCGCGCCGGCCACGCCTGCGGCCTACGCCAACGCGCTCTACGCACTCCTGCGCGAGCTCGACCGTGGCGGCTACGACGCCATCTGGGTGGAAACCCTAGCCGATACCGCCGCCTGGGCGGCCGTCAACGACCGCCTGCGTCGCGCGGCCGCCGCGTTCGAAGGCAACCTCTAATTCTTCCGGGGCGGGGTCCCGCCTTCCGCCAGGCAACCTCGCTACACTTGGGCGTTGTGTGTCGTTCCGCGTGCTTCAAGCGCGCGCGCAGGTTTGCACCGCGGCACCACAGACCAAAAAAATCCACACGGGAGACAGACATGAAGTTGCGTCAATGGATGGGCGTCGCGTCGGCGGCACTCGCGCTGGGCCTGGCGGCTTGCGGCGGCGAATCCGATCAGGGTGGCAACAGCAACATCGCGAGGGTGCAGCGCATGGTCGTGTTCGGCGACAGCCTGAGCGACGCCGGCACCTACACGCCAGTCGCGCAGGCTGTGGGCGGCGGGAAGTTCACCACCAACCCTGGCCCGGTCTGGGCGGAAACCGTGGCCTCGCAAATGGGCGTCGCGCTCACGCCGGCCGTGATGGGCTACGCCAACCAGGTGCAGAGCTGCCCGAAACCCGGCTGCTTCGACTATGCACAGGGCGGCTCGCGCGTGACGGACCCGAACGGCATCGGCCACAACAACGGCGCTGGTGCGCTCACGTACCCGATCAAGCAGCAGCTGGCCAACTTCTACGCGGCCAGCAACAACACCTTCAACGGCAACAGCGACGTGGTGTTCGTCTTTGGCGGCAACAACGACATCTTCTACTGGGCCGCCGCCGTGGCGGCCAACCCGACCACCGTCACGCCCACCGTTGCCGCGGCGCAGGTGCAGCAGGCCGCCACGGAACTCGTCGGCTACATCAAAGACATGATCAGCAAGAACGCGACGCAACTGTACGTGTTCAACTTGCCCGACAGCAGCCTCACGCCGCAAGGTGTGGGTCAAGGCCCTGCGGCGCAGGCGCTGTTGCATACGCTGGTGGGCGTGTTCAACACGACGCTGCAGAACGGTCTGGCCGGCACGTCGGCACGCGTGATCGACTTCAACTCGCAACTGACTGCCGTGATCCAGAACGGCGCGATGTTCGGCTTCACCAACACAAGCACGCCGGCGTGCGATCCGAACAAGATGCCGGCGAGCGCGGCAGGCAGCTCGCTGTTCTGCTCGTCGAGCACGCTTGTGGCGACGGGGGCGGACCAGACCTACCTCTTTGCCGATGGCGTGCACCCGACCACCGGCGGCCATCGCCTGATTGCCAGCAACGTGCTGCAACGCCTGCTGGCCGACAACCTGGTGCACTGAGCGCACACCCCATGCCAAACGAAACGCCCGCGATTGCCGCGGGCGTTTTTTGTTGGGCGCAACACCGCGTGGACTACTTCACCAGCGCGGCGGCGAAGCGGTACACCGCATCGACATCGTTCAGGTCGAGCACAGCCACGCCCGCGGGCGGCTGCACGGCATCGCGCGCGTCGGTGGCGACGGCCACCACGCCGCCGATCTCGGGCCATAGCGGGGCGCGGCCGAGCGACGGGCGGAAGACCTCGATCTTCGGGAAGGTGCTGCGCTTGTAGCCTTCGACGATGACGAGGTCGGTTTCGGGCGCCAGTAGCGCCAGCACGTCCGCCAGCTCCGGCTCGTGCGCGTGGGTGTATTCGCGCATCAGCACGAGGCGCTCGCCGCCCACGAGCACCACTTCGGCGCTGCCGGCATCGCGCATCCGATACGAGTCCTTGCCCGGCGAATCGAGATCGAAGCCGTGATGCGTGTGCTTGATGGCCGCGACGCGGCGCCCGTCCTGCACGAAGCGCGCGATCAGCTGCTCGACCAGGGTGGTCTTGCCGCTGCCCGAGGTGCCGGTGATGCCCAGGAGTGCCGCGTGTGTCGTCATCGTTGTGCGCCTTGGTAGATCCATTGCAGCAGGGCATCGTGCGCGGCCTGGCCGGCGCCGGCGTTCGGGTGGTTGATCATGCTGACCACCACGAAGCGCTGGCCGCCTTCGCCTTCCACGTAGCCCGCGATGGCGCGCACGTCATTGAGCGTACCGGTCTTGATCTCGGCATTGCCAGCCACCCCCGCGCGCGCGAGGCGGTTGCGCATGGTGCCGTCGACGCCCACCACCGGCAGGGCATCGCGCAGGATGCCGCCGTTCGGATTGGCATCGGCCTGTTGCAGCAGGCGGCCCATGTTGCGCGCGCTGATGCGCTCGATGCGCGACAGGCCCGATCCGTTCTCGATCACGAGTTCGGGCATCGTCAGGTTCTGCCGCGCGAGCCAGCGCTGGATGACTTCGGTCGACTGCCGCACCGATGCGGGCTTGCGGCCGATCTCCGCGCCGATGGTGAGGAAGAGCTGGCGCGCCATCACGTTGTTCGAATACTTGTCGATGTCGTGCACCACTTCGGCCAGCGTGGGGCCGTAGTGCGTGGCCAGCAGCACGGCCTGGCGCGGTACCTTGCCTTCGCGCAGGCCGGGGGTGAAGCGCGTCGTGCCGCCGGCCTGCTGCCACAGCGCCAGGAAACCGCCCCAGATGAAATCGGCATGCGTGAGCGCCGCGAGGTTGTAGACGCGCTCCCCGCACGCGGCGGCATAGCGGCCGTCGAAGCTCGCGAGCACATGGCCATCGGGCTGCGTGCTGATGCTGGCGCCGGACAGGGTCTTCCAGTCGCCGCAGCCGCCGCGCGTGGCGCGCAGCCGGTTGTCGATCTGCAGTTGCGCCAGCGGCGGCGACACGTCGATGTTCACGGTGTGTGCGCCCGACCCGTCATCGCCCGCCGGCGTGAGCGTGAACGTCAGCGTCTTGAACGAATACAGCAGCGCATCGGGCGCGACGTTGTAGGCGCGCGCACTGTCGCCGTCGAGCGGCGGGGCTTCGGACAGGCCGTTCTCGAAGTACGTGCGATCGAGCACGATGTTGCCGGCCAGCTCGTCCACGCCGGCGCGGCGTATATCGGTCACCAGCTTGATGAGCTCTTCCGGAATCAGCTTCGGGTCGCCCTGTCCGCGCAGGTACAGATTGCCATTGAGCGTGCCGTTGACGGGGGCGCTGTCGGCGTACGCGGACGTCTTCCAGCGGAAGTTCGGTCCGAGCAGATCCAGCCCCGCAAAGGTGGTGAGCAGCTTCATGGTCGACGCCGGATTCATGCCGGTGTCGGCATTCCATTGCAGGATGGGTGTGTCGCTGCCGGTGCGGATAACGAACACGCTCACCGCATCGAGGGGGATGTGGGCGCGCGCAAACGCCAAGGCAACGTTGGCGGGAAGCCCGGCCGGGTTGTGCGCAGCTTGGCGTACCTGGGTCGCGGTGGGCCGCGGCGCAGCATGCGCGCCGTGCGGTTTCGGTTTCTTCGCGTGGGCCAGCGGCGCGGCGGCCACGGTAACGAGCATCGCGCAGGCGAGCACACGGCGCGACAGGAACAGCAAGCGGGTCGGACGAATTCGGGCCATCGGGGGGGGCGGGTTGGGGAGCGCAAGACACGTGTGCCAAGTGCAGACGCAGGCATGTTAACGCAGCAGCCCGACACTTCGGCCGACAAGCACGGGGCCCTTCACCGGCCAATTCGCGCACAACCGCCCAGCTGTGACGGTGGGCCCACCTCGCTCAGGCCTTGAGGCCGATGCGCTTGCGCATCTCCGACGTGACGGACTGGCGCGTGCCGGCGTAATCGGCCCAAGGGTCGTCCTTGAGCTTGGCCAGGCGGTCGGGCAGCGTACGCAGCGTCCACTGCGCAGAAGACTGCAGCGTCTGCAGTTCGTCATGCCGGATCGGCACCGACACCGGCAGCCCCGTGCGTGCGCGCACGGAATACGCCGCGACCGTGCTCGCCCCACGGTTGTTGCGCAGGTAATCGATGAAGATCTTCCCCACGCGGTTCCGCGGCCCCATCTTGGCGACGAAGCGGTCCGGAAAGGTCGCGGCCATGTGCTGGACCGCGGCCTGCGCAAAGCCTTTCAGCGCTTCCCAGCCGGCCGACTCCCGGCGCGTGAGCGGCACCACCACGTGCATGCCATGGCCGCCGCTGGTCTTCAGGAAGCCCTTCAGCCCGAGTTCGTCGAGCATCGCCAGCGTCAGCTGCGTGGCCTCGATGACGCGTGCAAACGGTAGGGCGGGGTCCGGGTCGATGTCGAAGACGATGCGGTCCGGCTGTTCGATGCGATCGGCGAGTGCGTTCCAGGTGTGCAGCTCCACCGTGCCCATCTGCACCGCGCCGACCAGCGCCTCCGCGCAGTTGATCGCCAGCAACGAGGGGTGCCCCGGGTCCAGCGACGCATCGAGCTGCGTGATGCCCTGCAGCTTGAGCGCCGCCGAATGCTTCTGGAAGAAGCGTTCGCCTTCGATGCCGTCGGGCGCGCGCACGAGCGACGTGGGCCGGTTGCGCAAGTGCGGCAGCATCCAGTCGGCGACGCTCGCGTAGTAGCGCGCCAGATCGGCCTTGGTGGTGCCGCTGGCCTTTTCGATGACGCGGTCCGGGTGCGTCACGTCGACGCCCGCGATGCGCTCCGCGCCCGCGCGGATCTTGCGTTCGGCGGGGCGCGTCTGGGCGGTGCTCACGGCGGGTTTCTCCTTGCGGCCGCCTGCACGGGGCGCTCTGGCGGTTTCGCGAACGATGCTGCGAGGCGGCTTGTCGTCACGCAGGCCCTGGAAGACGGCCTGCCGCACGATGCCCTCGCGCGTCCATTCGGCAAAGGCGACCTCGGCCACGCGCTCGGGCCTGACCCATTGCACGTCGCGTGCGTCGGAGCCGGTGGGTGGGTTCACAAACGGGGGCGTGTCGGTCGCCAGGCTGGTGAGTTCGTGATGGAGCGCGCGCAGGCTCGTCTCGTTGAAGCCGCTGCCCACGCGGCCCGCGTACTGGAGCTTGCCCGCGTTGTCGTACACGCCGAGCAGCAGTGCGCCGAAGCCGCTGCGGCTGCCCTTGGGCGCGCTGTAGCCGCCGATCACGAACTCCTGCCGCCGCCCGCACTTGAGCTTGATCCATGCAGGGCTGCGGCCCGAGCGATACGCCGCATCGGCGCGCTTGCCGATCACGCCTTCAAGCGACATGCTGCATGCCGAGGCGAGCAGGTCTTCCGGCGGCGCGTTGAAGGCGCCGGAGAACAGCACGGCCTCGCGGTCCAGGTCACCCGGCGCCGCGTCCAGGATGCGCTGCAGCAGCGCGCGCCGCTCGCGCAGGGGCACGTTGCGCAGGTCCATGCCGTTGCAGAACGGCAGGTCGAAGAGGTAATACGCGATGTGCTCGGCGTGCGACGTTTCGAACGCGTTCTGCAGCGACTGGAAGTCGGGCACGCCGCGCTCGCCCATCACCACGACCTCGCCATCGAGCCATGCCTCGCGCAGGCCCAGCGCGGGCAGAGTGCGCACCTGGCGCGGCAGCTTAGCCGTCCAGTCGCGTCCGTTGCGGCTGAACAGGCGGATGCTCTCGCCGTCGATGCGCGCGAGGATGCGGTAGCCGTCGAACTTGACCTCGTAGTCCCATTCGCCGTGCGCGGGCGGCGCATCGACCAGCGTGGCCAGCTGCGGCTCCAGCGTCTTCGGCAGCGCGGCCGGCACGGCGCCGGCGGGCGGCCGCACCGCGGTATCGGCAGGGGCTCCGGTGGCGGGCGTCCTGGCGGCACGCGCCTGCGGCGCCTCTTCGCCGACATGCCTGCCGCTGATGACGCTGCCGGGCAACGCGCGCGTGATGTCGTAGTCGGCCGCGGCGCGCACGTGGTCGTCATGTTCCTTGATCAGCAGCCACTGCTCCTTCGGCTGCCGGCCGGTGGCGCGCAGATGCGTGCGCACCAGCGCCCACGCGCCGTGCAGCTTTTCACCGTCCAGTTCGAACTTGAGCTTGCCCTCGCGATAGGCCTTGCGCGGATCGCCGTGCGGGCGCCACGTGCCGCGGTCCCACACGATCACGTCGCCGCCGCCGTACTGGCCTTCGGGGATGTGCCCTTCAAAGTCGGCGTAGTCGAGCGGATGGTCTTCGACATGCACCGCGAGGCGCTTGTCGTGCGGGTCGAGGCTCGGGCCCTTCGGTACGGCCCAGCTCTTGAGCGTGCCGTCGAGTTCGAGGCGGAAGTCGTAATGCAGCCGCCGCGCGTCGTGCTTCTGGATGACGAAGTGCAGCGCGCCGTCGTCGCCGCGTCTGCGTTGTTCGTCGGCCTTGCGGCGCGCGCCGGAGGGCTCCTGCGTGAGGGTGAAATCGCGTTTGCGGCGGTAGTCGGCGAGATGGCGTGGCATGGCGTCGGCTCCGGTCGTTCATGCGCGCTTGCGCGCGGCGGTCTTGCGTGCCGTCTTGGCGGCGGCCTTGCGCGGCGCACGCTTGCGCGGCGGCGCCTCGTCTTCCTCGGCTTCGGAAGCGGCCTTGCCCTTGCCGCGCCGCGCGAGGCTCTGGCGCAGCAGGTCGGTCAGGTCGATCACGTTGGTGGCAGCCGGTGCGTGCTCGGCCTCCATCGGCTCGACCGATTCGGTGCGGCCCTCGCGCACCTTGCGGTCGACCAGCGCGAGGATGTCGTCGCGGAACGTGTCGTGGTACTGCGTCGGATCCCAGGTGTCGCTCATGTCTTCGATGAGCTTTTCGGCCATCTCGATCTCCTTGGCCGTGAGCTTGGCGGCCTTGGCGCCTTCGGCCGGCAGGTCGAGTTCCGACCAGTCGCGCACCTCGGTGGACCAGCGCAGCGTGTGCAGCACGAGCACAGGCCCGAGCGGGATCAGCGCGGCCAGGTGCTGCTTGGTGTGCAGCACGACGTTGGCCACCCCGACCTTCTGCGAACGCACCATGGCCTCGCGCAGCAGCGCGTACACCTTTTCGCCGCGCCGGTCGGGCGCCAGGAAGTATGGCGTGTCGAGATAGAGGAACGGGATCTCGGTCGCGTCCACAAAGGCCAGCAGGTCGACGGTTTGCGTGGACACCGGGTTGGCGGCGCGGATGTCGTCGTCGGTGAGGAGGACGTAGCGATCCTTCTCGTAGGCGAAGCCGCGCACGATCTGCTCGCGCGGCACTTCCTTGCCGGTGGCCTTGTTGATGCGCTTGTAGCCGACGCGGTCCATGGTGCGGCGGTCGAGCCAGTCGAAGTCGAGATCGTCGCTGCGGGTGGCCGGATACAGCGCGACGGGAATGTGGACGAGGCCGAAGCTCACGGCGCCTTTCCAGATCACGCGAGGCATGGCGGGTCTCCAGGATGCGGGGGGGCACGGGCGGTGACGCAAGCGGCATACCCGCGCATCGGTCACCTTCGTGACGCGGGCGCCGCCCGGCCGGCCGTCATACGCTCTTGGGCGGCGCGCGGTAGCATGACGGCTTGGCGGCGCAACGGGTTGGCGCCGCGCGTATGTCTTCCAGCCGCTTCCATGTCTTCCGAACTTGTGCAACGCGCCGGCGTCGTCTCGCCACGCCGGCTCCCCCTGTCGGCCCGCGCGGCGACGATGGCTCTCTTTTTCGTCAACGGTGCAACGTTTGCGACGTGGGGGATCCACATTCCCACGGTCAAGGCGCGCTTCGGGTTGTCCGAGGCGTCGCTGTCGCTGGCGATGTTCATGGTGGCGGCAGGCGCCATCGTGGCGATGAAGTTCGCGGGCAGTTGGGCCGCGCGCATCGGCACGCGCCGCGCCAGCGTGCAGGCGGGCGTGGCCTTCGGTGTCATGACGGCGCTCATCATGCTGATGCCGACCTACCCGACGCTGCTGGCTGTGCTGCTGCTGTTCGGCATCACCAACGCGGGTTTCGACGTGGCCATGAACGCGCAGGCGGCTACGGTCGAGGCCAACCACCATAAGCCGATCATTTCGTCTCTGCACGGCATGTTCAGCCTGGGCGGCATGGCGGGTGCGGCGGCAGGCGGCGTGCTGCTCGAGCTTGGTGTGCCGCCGGCGGTGCATTGCGGCGGCATGGCGCTCGTCACCATGGCCACGGCGCTGTGCGCGGGGCCGTTCATGCTGCCCGATCACGTGCATGCCGAAGGCGAGCCGGCCCATCCCACCACGGGGCGCACGCTGTTCGTGCTCGGCCTGCTGGCCTTCTTCGGGCTGGTGGGCGAAGGCGCCATGTACGACTGGACGACCGTGTACATGCGCGAGATTGCGCAATCCCCCGAGGCCATTGCCAGCGCGGGTTATGCAGCGTTCTCGGGCGGCATGGCGCTTGCACGGTTCGGCGGGGATGTCGCCCGCGGCCACTGGGGCAACATGCGCGTGCTCCGTGCCAGCGGTGTGCTGGCCACGGCGGGTATCCTGCTGGCGCTGCTGTGGCCGGCGCCGGCGGCAGTGCTGGCGGGGTTCGGGCTGATGGGCGTGGGTGCGGCCAACATGGTGCCGATCTTCTTCATCACCGCATCGCGCCTGCCGGGTGTGCCGGCGGCCGAGGGCATTGCCGCCGTGGCGCGTTTTGCCTATGTCGGCCTGCTGGTCGGCCCGGTCATCATCGGGTTGATCGCGCACCGCTTGGACCTGCGCTGGGGCCTGTCGGTCGTGGCGCTGACCATGGCGCTGATTGCCGCGGCCGGCCCCCATGCGATCCGCCGGCCGGAACATCGTTAAACGGTGTGCATCGGCCCAAGAAACAGGCGATTCCTGTTCGTTGACTTTCCTGGGCGCTTGCCATAGCTTACGACGAGGAGAGGGGGTTTCCCGGCGCCGCCGCCATGGTCTGGCCGTGAGGTGGCATCGGGGTACGTTCAAAACGAGGCTGCACCACGTGATCAGCCCAAACGACCCATAGGAAAGGAGCTTCAGATGCCGTACAAACGTCTCACCCTCGTGGCAGCGGCTGCTGTCGTGGCAGCCATCGGAAGCATGGCCCACGCGCAGACCGACAAGAAGTTCGACCCCTACACCCAGGGCGCCAAGGCTGGCGACAAGTTCGATCCCTACACCCAAGGCGCCAAGGCGGGCGACAAGTTCGACCCATACAGCCAGGGCGCTAACAAGAACGACAGCACGGCCAGCGCGCTGAACCCGGGCGCACAGCCGGCCAACGTTGAAAAGGGCAAGTACGATACGTACACCCAGGGTGCCAAGGCGGGCGACAAGTTCGACCCGTACAGCCAGGGTGCCAAGGCCACCGACCCGTACACCGACGGCGCGAAGAAGTAAGCCGGTGTCCTCGACGTGCATGAAGACGCTGATGCATCACCCGATGCATCGGCGTTTTTCTTTGTGGGCGGCGGCGGTCCTCGCGTGTGTCGCGCTGCCCGTGCAGGCCGCCGGTCTGTGCACGGCGCCGTGGGTGCACGATGGCACCCGGCTGCGCCTGGACGGCAACGGCAAGACGCCGATGATCGTCGAGTTCACGCTGCACGACGTCAACCACGACATCCAGGATGGCTGCGAGATCGGCCTGCACATCTATGCCAAGTCGGGGCTCGTGGCGCTTGGCGGGCGGCCGGTCGAGACGGTACAGGATCACCAACTGCTCGTGGACGAAGCGGGCGTCGTCACCCGCGTGGTCAGCATCAACGGGCACGTCTTTGCGCAAAGCGAGCACGCCGACCTCGTGGGCACGGTGAGCACCGCCATCTCGGGCATGTTCCTCTACGGCGCCGGGCTTGCACCCGAGGCCGAGATGCTGCCCGGCGATACGTACGAGTCGAGCTTCGATTTCGACGTGGTATCGCCGCGGCTGGGCATTTCCGTGGGCCGCATGCGCGCCGCGCACGCCAGGGTGGAAGTGTCGGAGCGCCAGGTCGGGCCGGCGCAGCCGATGAACACGGTGGTCGGCATCCTGCAATGCCGGCCGATCCGCTACACCCGCACCGCCAGGCTGGGCGTGCTGCGGCTCGGCAACGAAACCATCGAGCCGGAACCGACCGTCGCGCATCTCACCGACTGGTACTGCCCCGAAGCCGGCGTGGTGATGCGGCAGGAGGTCGAGCAGCACGGCCAGACGCAGACCATCGATGTGGTCGATCTCCAGCGCTAGCGCGGGCCGCCGCGCGGTGGCCGCTGGATCCGGCGCTCGATGGGCCCGCCGAGCACCAGCAGCGCCAGCGCCAGCACGAAGCTGATTGCCACCAGCGCGTATTGCCCGCCGCCGCATGCCGCGCCCAGCATGGCGGCAAGCCAGATGGAGGCAGCGGTGGTCAGCCCTTGCACGCGTTCGTTGTGCGGGTGGTGGATGATGACGCCGGCGCCCAGGAAGCCCACGCCGGCCATCACGCCCTGGACGGTGCGCGTCACGCCGTCCGGGCCGAACCCGTTGGCGGAAAACGCCACCGCCAGGGCCGCGCCCAATGACACCAGCCCAAGCGTGCGCACGCCCGCCGACTTGCCATGCAGGCTACGGTTGGCCCCCAGCAGCGCACCCACCAGCAGTGCGGCGGCCATGCGGAGCGCCATGTCGTGGAGCGTCATGCCGCTTCCTGCTCAGGCCCGAACGACTCGACGCTGCCATCGAACCGATAAACGCGCGCCACGGTAAAAGGCGCGCCCGCCTCGGGCTGCGTGAACACGGCGATGTGGTCGACCGGCATGGCCGCCGGCAGCACCACCGGCGTGGCTTCCAGGGCGCGATAGCACGCAAGCTGTTCGGCGTGGCCCAGCTGGCCGGTCAGCGTGATGTGGAACGTGAACGTATCGAAGACGTACGGATACCCCCAGCGCTGCAGGTGGCGTTCCTGCGCCGCCGACAGGCCCACACGGCGGCGGCGTGCCAGTTCTGCGGGCGGGGGTGGGGCCCGGAACGCGTCGAACTCTCGCACGCAGGCGTCTGCGAGGGCATGCAGGGCGTCACGGGCCGGATCGCCATGGCGCAGGCGCCACGCCAGGAAGCCGCGCAACGTGTGCAGCGTGGGTGCAATCGTGAAGGGCTGCTGCTGCGCGGCAAACCGGCGCAGCGCCGCGTCGAGCTCATCCACGGTGTGCTCGGCGGCGAGGCGGAAGGGCGGCTTGAACGTCGCGTGCAGGCCGTACTGGCGCGGCGCGTCTGTCCAGCGGTCGAGCGTGGCGAGGTCGATGCCGGCGTCGCGGGCCAAGGGCTCGCGCAGGTGTGCTTCGATGACGGTATTGCTGCGCGCGCAGCGGCCAAGCCACCGGGTGCCGAGCGTGTACCAGGGTTCGGGCGGCAGCAGATAGAGTGCGTAGCGCCAGGCCGTGGGCAGGGGCGGCAGCGCTTGCATCGCGTTCAGCCGATCAGCGGCAGATGCCCCGCGGCGTGGCGCAGACGGCCGCCCACCACGGCGGCCACCACGCGCGGCAGGCCGGGGCGGCGGTCGTCCACGACGATGGCATCGGCGCGCATGCCTGTGGCGAGCGTCCCGCGGTCGGCCAGCCCTGCCGCTTCGGCGGGATGCGCGGCCACGAGCTTCCACGCCTGCGGCAGGCTTGCCACGCCACGCTCTGCCAGCTTGAAGGGCGCGGCCAGGAGCGCTGGGTAGTAGTAATCCGAGGCCAGCACGGTGCCCAGCCCCGCAGCCACCATGGCCGTGGCATCCGGCGCGCCGTTGTGGCTGCCGCCGCGCACCACGTTGGGCGCCCCGAACACGATGTGGCCCCCGTGTGCGCGCGCGGCGCGGGCGACGGCCTCGGTCAGCGGAAATTCGGTGACGGTGCATCCGTGCGCGTGGAACGCGTCGCGCGTGGCCACGTCGGGCTCGTCATGCGAGGCCATGCGGATGCCGCGCTCGCGGGCGGCCCGGGCCAGCGTGGCGGTCACCGTGTCCACCTTGCCGGCGTTGGCCGCCGCTGCATGGAACCGGACAAGGAACGTGTCGACGTCGCATTCGGCGCGGTCGGCGTACTGCCCGAGCTTGCGCGCGTCGCCCAGCTTGTTGCGCATGACGGGCAGGTGGTCGTTGAACGACAGGAAATGCACGCGCCCGGCCTCCATCCAGACCAGTGCGTCGGCCACGCCGTCGGCATGGTGCAGCTCGAAGCGCAGGTGCATCAGGTGCTGCGCGCCGAGGTGCGGGCGCATGGCGTCGAGCGTATCGAGCATGCGCAGCGCATAGCTGCGGCCGCGCAAGCCGCCTTCCCACGAATACGTGACGCCGTGGAACTCGGTGGTGATGCCGTTGGCCAGTAGTTGGCCGTCGACGTCGGCCAGGGCCGTTTCGTACGGGAAGGCCACGCCGGGGCGCGGCATGACGGCGCGTTCGAAGGCGTCCCCATGCACGTCGACGATGCCGGGCAGCACCAGCAGGTCGCCGCAGTCGATCATGCCGCGCGTCGGCTGGGCGTCACATGCGACGATCCGCCCGTCGCGGAATTGCACGGCCGCGTCCGCCAGGCCGTCGGCGAGGAGGGTGCGGCGCGAAACGAGGCCGGCCACGTGGCCGACAGAGGACGAAAACGATTGCATAGGGCCCACTTCGGTGTGCGCACTTGTTCGGTGTGGTGCCGGCATTGTGCCGCAACCGGCGTGCCGGCTGTCGGCGCCTCGGTCGTTTGTCCCACTCTGTAGTGGGGAGCCCCATCCGAACGCCTTAACTTTCCGGCTGCCTTGGTCGATATCTCAGAAAACAGCCCAGGCCATATGGACGCCACTTCCACCGAGCGGCCTGACCGTCCCGGACAGGATGCGACCGTCCCGGACGCCCCCAGGCCGCTGCCGCTCGCTGACGATCGTTACGAGGCACTCGTCCGGCAAATGCCGGATGCGCTGTACATCGTGGCGGACGACATCATCGTTTTCATCAACGAGGCGGGCGTTCGGCTGTTGGGTGGGCAGAGCGCGCGGGATATCGTCGGCCGCGAGCTCGATGAATTCGTCCACGATAACTCGGTGCAACTGGCCCGCCAGCGGCGCGTCTGGATGGTGGAACACGGCGCGGGTCTGCCGCCGGTGGAGCAGACGCTGCTGCGCTGCGATGGCACGCCGGTGGAGGTGGAGGTGCTCTCCGCCCCGGTGCAGCTTGGCTGGCGCACCGCCATCCAGGTCGTGGCGCGCGACATCACGCAGCGCAAGCAGGCCGAACAGGCGCTGCGCGAATCGGAAGCCAACTACCGCGCCCTGGCCGCGGAAACCGCGCGCGCCAAGGAACTGCTGCGGTGCGAGAAAACCGTGCTCGAACTGAGCTCGCGCAATGTTCCGCTGCCTGACCTGCTCGCCGAGGTATGCCGGCTGGTGGAAGGGCTGCTTGGCGACGGCGCCATGTGTTCCGTGCTGCTGTGCAGCGACGGCGAGCACGTTACGCAAGCCGTCGCGCCGTCGCTGCCGTCCGTGCTCTCGCAGGGGCTCGTGGGCTTGGCGATCGGCCCCGCGCACGGCTCCTGCGGCACCGCCATGTACCTCAACCGGCGCGTGGTGGTGGAGGACATCCTCGCCGATCCACTGTGGGACGACTACCGCGAGCTGGTGGTCCCGCTCGGCTTGCGCGCGTGCTGGTCCACGCCCATCCGCGGCGACAACGCGCAGATGATCGGCGCGATGGGCATCTATTACGACACGCCGCGCGCGCCGACGGCCGATGCGATGGGCCTGCTCGACGCCATCACCGACATCGTCGGCGTGGCGATTCAGAAGGCGCATATCGCGCGCGAGCTGCAGGAGAGCGAAGAGCGCTACCGCCTGGCCGTCGACAACCTGACCGAGGGCATCGTCGTGCAGGCGGCCGACGGCACCATCCTCGCGTGCAACCCGAGCGCGCGGCGCATCCTGCGCGCGGGCCCCGTCTCACCGGTGGGCACCAGCCATCTCGCGCTGATGCGGCGTTCGCTGCGCGAAGACGGCACCGAGATCCCGTTTGACGAGCGCCCCACGCGCGTGGTGCTCAACACCGGACGTCCGCTGCTGGGTCTGACCATCGGTCTCGAACTCGTGGACGGCGAGATCGTATGGGTGCACGAAAACGTGCTGCCGATCATCCGCCCCGGCGACGAGGCTCCATCGGCCGTGCTCATCTCGTTCAACGACATCGGGCCCGCGCGCGCCGCGCAGCAGCAGCTGACGTTCCTGGCGCAGCGCGATGCGCTCACCGGCCTGTACAACCGCGCGTTCTTCTCACAGCGCATGCAGGCCGTGATGGACCGGGCCGCGTCCGAGCACCGCCAGGTGGCCGTGCTGTTTCTCGACCTGGACGGCTTCAAGAAGGTCAACGACACGGCCGGCCATGAGGCCGGAGACCACCTGCTGCGCATCGTCGCGCAACGGCTGTCGGGCTGCGTGCGCGAGAGCGATACGCTGGCCCGCCTCGGCGGCGATGAATTCGTCGTGCTGCTCGACGACGTGCGCTCGCTCGGCGAGGCCGAGCGGCTGGCCAGGCGCATCGTCCGCGCGATCGCGCAGCCGTTTTCCACCGGCGGCATCGAGTACTACCTTGGCGCGTCGATCGGCATTGCGCTGTACCCCGAGCACGGCGCCGATGCCGCCACGCTGCTGCGCAGCGCCGATGCCGCCATGTACAACGCCAAGCAGAACGGGCGCAACCAGCACCGCGTGTACACCGCGCGCCTGTCGCAGCGTGCACAGCGGCGCTTCCAGCTCGAGCACCACCTGCGCCGCGCGCTCGGTGCGGGCGAGCTCTCGCTGCGCTTTCAGCCGATCGTCGACGCCACAGCGATGGACATCGTCGGCGCCGAGGTGCTGCTGCGCTGGCACAGTGCGGAACTCGGCGAGGTGTCGCCCGCGGAGTTCATTCCCGTGGCCGAAGACGCCGGGCTCATCAACGACATCGGCGCGTGGACGCTGGCACAGGCATGCCGCCAGGCTGCGCACTGGCGCGCCACCTGCATGCCGGAGTTCTTCGTGGCGGTGAACCTCTCGCCGCGCCAGTTCGGGGAGGGGCTGGTGCCGACCATCGCGCGTTGCCTGGACGAGGCCGGCCTGCCCGCCAGCGCGCTCGAGATGGAGATCACCGAGGGATTGCTCATGCGCGACACCGCCGCCGTGATGCCGATGCTCGATGCCCTGACGGCGCTGGGCGTGCGCATTTCCATCGACGATTTCGGCACGGGCTACTCCTCGCTGTCGTACCTGCAGCGCTTTCCGATCGACAACCTCAAGGTGGACCGGTCGTTCGTCTCGGGCATTCCGCGCCATCGCGATTCGGTCGTGATCTCGCGCGCGGTGGTGGCGATGGCCGCGTCGCTCGACATGAGCGTCACCGCCGAGGGCGTCGAGACGCTGGAGCAGGCGGAATTCCTGCAGGCCGCCGGCTGCGACAAGCTGCAGGGCTTCCTGTTCGGGCCGCCCATGACGGCCGAGGCCTACGAGGCGCGGCTGCGCCGGGGCCGCGCGGCACTCGCGTAATGCCTGCGTAAGCCCGGGCAGGTAGCGTCACTCAAGTGGGCGCCCGCCGGCGCCGATAACCCCCGTAGAGGGTTGCCCCGCGCCATCGTGGGGCCGACACAACAACAACCGGAGACCAACGCAAGTGAAGCCATTCGCCTGGGGCCGCGGCCCGAATGCCTCTCCTGATCTGGTGGCCCGCATTGCCGAAGAAGCCGGCCGCGTCGGCATCGGCATCTGCGAGGTGTCCGGCAATGTGGAGGACGTGGCTGCGCGCCTGCGCCGCCAGGCCGACGTGTTCGACCAGCTGCGCGCCGCTGCCGATGCCACCATGCGCGGCAACCACGACATCGCCGTGGCAGCGCGCCACGCGCGTGAAGTGGCCTCGCACGCCAGCGAGGAGGTGAGCGGCTCGCGGGCCACGGTCGATGCGTCGCTGCGGGACATCCGTGAACTGGCCGTCGGCGTGGCCAGCATGGAGCAGCAGGTTGCCGCCCTGCGCGAGGCGCTCACGCAGGTGGCCCAGGCTGCAGAACAGATCTCGCAGATTGCCAAGCAGACGAACCTGCTCGCCATCAACGCCGCCATCGAGGCGGCGCGCGCCGGAGAATCGGGCCGCAGCTTCGCGGTGGTGGCCGGTGCCGTCAAGCAGCTGGCAGGACAGACGGCCGACGCCACGCGGCGTATCGAGACCACGCTGGCCGATCTGTCCGGCCAGACCGACAAGCTCATCGGCGACAGCAGCGCCAACGTGTCGCGCGCGCAGCGCGTGGACGCGGGCACGCAGGCCATCGGCGCGGTGATCGGCGTGGCCGGCGAGGCCATCGCACGCTTTGACGCCGAAGCCACCAGCATTGCCGAGTCCACCGCCGCCATCGAGGCGGAATGCGCGTCACTCGCGCACGAGGTGGACGCCATGGCCGAGGGCGTCAAGCAGTCGAGCCACAACATCGACAGCGCGCAGCAGCAGCTGGCCGGTCTGCTGGGCGCTTCGGAAACGCTGATCCGGCTGACGGCGTCGACCGGCGTCAAGAGCGCCGACACGCCCTTCATCGAGGCCGTGCAGGCGGCAGCGCGCAAGATCGGTGTGCTGTTTGAATCGGCGCTGGCGCGTGGCGATATCAGCGAGGCCGACCTGTTCGACCGCGCGTATCAGCCGGTGCCGAATACCGACCCGCCGCAGTACCTGACGCGCTTTACCGCGTTGACCGATCGCGCACTGCCTGCGGTGCAGGAGCCGCTGCTCGCGCTGGACCCGCGGGTGGTGTTCTGTGCCGCGGTGGACAACAACGGCTATCTGCCCACGCACAACCTGAAGTTCTCGCAGCCGCAGGGCAGTGATCCGGCATGGAATGCTGCGAACAGCCGCAACCGGCGGCTCTTTACTGACCGCACGGGGCTGGGGGCTGCGCGCAATACCGAGGCGTTCTTGCTGCAGACCTATCGGCGGGATATGGGGAACGGGACGTTCGTGATGATGAAGGATGTGTCGGCACCGATTTACGTCAGGGGCCGCCACTGGGGTGGGTTCCGGATGGGTTACAAGGTGGCCAGTTGAAGACCGTAACGCGCGGTGGGGTTTGGGACCCCGCTTGCGGGGTTTTGTTGTTGATGGTGCATCGCTTGTTTCGTCCCCTGCCGGGGCCGACTTACTTTCTTTGTCTTGCCAAAGAAAGGTAAGCAAAGAAAGGCGTGCCCGAGATGGCGCCCCACTCCTTGAATTTCTGTTGCAGGGAGGGGAAGGAGGCCTATCTGGGCGCAGCGAGTTTGCCTCCTTCCCCTGCCTGCGACAGAAATTCAAGGCGCCATCTAGGGCAGGAACGTCAACGGCCAAACCATCGCGGCGCGGGGGTTGGCGCGACGATGGTCTGTTTGCTGTTGGGGCTTAGTGTTTGCGCGTGCCCAGGATGACCAGGACGGCGGCGCCCAGCTCCAGCGCGGCTACGAAGTAGAGGCCGGCGGAGAGGTGGCCGGTGCTGGTCTTCAGCCAGCCGATCATGTACGGCGCGACGAAGCCGGCGAGGTTGCCGATGGAGTTGATGAGGGCGATGCCGCCTGCGGCTGCGGTGCCGGCGAGGAAGACAGCGGGGATCGACCAGAACACCGGGAACGCGGCGAGGATACCGATGGCGGCGACGGTCAGGGCCAGCAGCGCCAGCAGCGGAGTGCCGAGCAGCGCGCCGGTGGCGACGAGGCCGGCGCTGGCGATGAGAGCGGCGATGGCACAGTGCATGCGGCGCTCGCCGGTACGGTCGGAATGCGCGCCGTTCCAGACCATCGCAATCGTGCCGGCGATGAACGGAATGGCCGCGATCAGGCCGATCTGCAAATTTCCCTGCACGCCAAGCTCCTTGATGATCGACGGCGTCCAGAAGGCGATGGTGGCGTTGCCGCTGACGACGCAGAAGTAGATCAGCGCGCAGATCCACACGCGGGCGTTGGCCAGCGCCGCGCCAAACGAGGCGTGCTTTGCGGGGTCGCGGTTCTCCACCTCGACGGCGCGGATGACGGCGTCTTGCTCCGCAGCAGACAGCCACTTGGCCTGGCGCGGTGTTTCGGGCAGCCAGGCGAGCACCGCGAAGCCGGCCAGCACCGACGGAATGCCTTCGAGCAGGAACAGCCATTGCCAGTTGGCCAGGTGGCCCACGCCTTCCATGCGGCTCATGATGAAGCCGGCAATCGGGCCGCCCACCACGCCGGCAATTGCAAACGACGTCATGAACAAGCCGTTGATGCGCGCGCGGTGTGCGGAGGGAAACCAGTACGTCAGGTACAGCACCACGCCCGGGAAGAACCCCGCTTCAAAGATGCCGAGCAGGAAGCGCATCACGTAGAACGACGTGGGCGTCTTCACGTAGATCATCGCCATCGAGGCCAGGCCCCACAGAATGGTGATGCGGGCGAGCGTCTTGCGCGCACCGATCTTTTCCAGCAGCAGGTTGCTCGGCACTTCAAACAGGAAGTAGCCGATGAAGAAGATGCCGGCACCCAGGCCGTAGACGGCTTCGCTGAACTGCAGGTCCTGCAGCATCTGCAGCTTGGCGAAGCCGACGTTCACGCGGTCGATCCACGCGAGGATGAACAGGATCACCAGGAAGGGCACGAGCCGCATGGCGATGCGGCGGTAGGTGGCATCCAGCGCGGTGTCTTCAGGGGGGCTGCTGGCCGGATCCGTGGGGTGGGCCGGCAGGGCTTGGGTTTGCGACATGGTTTCCTCCGATAGCGTGAGAGCTTGCCGGCGCTTCGTTGTGCCGCTTTGTGCGACGAAACGCAGGCGTGAGTAGGGCCGGGCGCGTCTGCGGCGCGCCTTTTTCGTGGTGATTGAAGAGAACCGCCTGCGTGGCCCAGCGGCAGGCGGCAGGTTCGTGCTAGCCGATCAACGCAGCGCAGCCTCCACCGCCCGGCCGACACGCAGGACGCGCGCGTCGTCGCCCGCGAGACCACACAGCGACAAGCCCGCCGGCAGTTCGCCAGCGGCGTGGGCAGGCAGCGTCAGCGCGCAGCCGTCCAGGAAATTGATCACGCTCGGGTTGCGCAACGCGAGTGCATTGGTGCGGAAGAACTGCGCGTCGTCGGCTTCGAGCGGGGCGACTTCGGGCGGCACGATGGCCACCGTCGGCATCAGCCACGCATCGAAGTTGGCCAGGCGCTTGCGTGCGGCGGCAATCATGCGTGCGCGTGCCTGCATGACGTCGATGTACGCCGCCGCGCCCATCTGCTCGCCGCGGCGGATGCGTGCGGCCACGCGCGGGTCGTAGTGGGCCTCGGCGGGGGCCAGCAGCGGACGGTGCCACGCCCAGGCCTCGGCGGCCGTGAGCCCGCCGCCGCCGTTGATCTCCGGCAGTTCGAGCAGTTCGGGAAATTCGAAACGCACGATGTGTGCGCCTGCGCGTTCGAGCTGTTCCACGGCGCGGTCGAATGCCCTGGCGACCGTGTCGTCGAGGTCCGCGCCCACGTAGTCCTGCGTGACGCCGAGGCGCAAGCCGGCCAGCGGCACGGCATCGGTGTCGAGCGTCTCGCCACTGAGGATGGCATCGACGATGGCGCAGCAATCGACGGAGTTCGCCAGCGGTCCGGCCGAATCGAGCGAGGTCGACAGTGGCACGCCGCCCGTCATCGGCACGCGGCGCGCCGTGGGTTTGAAGCCGGTCAGATTGCAGAACGCCGACGGAATGCGGATCGACCCGCCCGTGTCGGTGCCCAGCGCCGCGACGGCCATGCCGCCCGCCACGGTGACGGCGCCGCCGGACGTGGAGCCGCCGGCGGCTCGCGCGTTGTCGGCCGGCGTGCGCGGCGTGCCGTAGTGCGGGTTCAGGCCGAGGCCCGAGAACGCGAACTCGCTCATGTTGGTGCGGCCGAGCAGCACCGCACCGGCTGCGCGCAGGCGCGCCACGGCGGCGGCGTCGGCGGTGGCGGGCGGCTGGTCGGCCAGTGCGCGGGAGCCGGCGGCCGTCACCTGGCCGGCCACGTCGAACAGGTCCTTGATCGACACCGGCAGCCCGGCCAGCAGCGAGGGCACATTGCCTGCCGCGCGTGCGGCATCGGCGGCACGCGCCATGGCGAGCGCGGCTTGCGCATCGAGGCTCACGTACGCGGCACCACCGGAGGCGCGGTGCGATTCGGCACGCTCGAGCGCGGCTTCAGTCAAGGCAACGCTGGTGGTGCGGCCGGCAGCCAGGTCGGCGGCGAGTGCGCGGATGGTGTTGGGGCGGGGCGTCGTCATGCGGCAATCTCCGGTGGGCGCTTCAGCCTTCAACAGGCAGGGTGTGGACAGCATAGCGATGGCGCAGCTCGCTGCCCGACACCGGGTCGATCAGCGCCATGTCGAACGCCTCGCCAAAACCGAGTTCGCCGATGATCGGCTGCGTGCCGCAGAACATGGCGGTCCCCACCGGCAGCGTGTCGGCGCCGGTGTAGCGGCGGATGAGGTCGCGCGGGTCGAGCATGCGCGTGACGCTGCCTTCCTGGTACAGCGCGGTCTGGCCGTCGCGTGTGCGCCAGGTCTTCATCTGGAGGCTGTCCCAGTGGTCGGCCAGCGTGTCGAAGCGCCACACGTCGCGGCTCACGGGCTTCGCGCACATCTGCTTGGAGACCGTCACGCCATAGGCTTCGACCTTGCGGTCGGTATGGTCCGACCCGATGCCGACCAGCAGGCCCATCGGCGTGGAATACAACACGAACTCCGCTTCACCGGACGAATCGGCGCCGGGAATCTCGACGCGCGCATCGGTGGTCAAGAGCGACGCCGACACGCGATAGAAGCACGGCACGCGGGCTGGGCGCGCCACGCCGATCGCTTCGAGTTCGGCGATGTGGTGTTCGACGGCCTCGGCGTCGCGGCCGGTCCAGCCGGCAATGACGAGGTGGTCGACAGTCACGTCGATGGGGCCGTGGCCCATGAGGTTCAGGTGCAGCGTGGTCATGCGGAATCCGGAAGAAGCGGGAAAACAAGCCAAGGGGGAATCGAAATCAGAGCGTGCGGATGATCGTGCGGCGGAACTCGTCGATGTGCTCGCGGATGGCCTCCCGCGCGGCGGGCACGTCGCGGCGCTCGAGCGCGTCGAGCACGGCGAGGTGTTCGTCGTACACGTTCTGCAGGTGTTGCGGCTCGGAAAGCGAGAGGAACCAGAAGCGCGCCTGCTTTTCATGCAGCCCGCGCAGCAATTCGGCCAGCACGCGGTTACGCGAGGCAGCCGAAATGGCGAGGTGGAACTTGAGGTCGAGCGCCGCCAGCGCGGCAATGTCGCGCTGCTCGATCAGGGCCGGCGATGCGTCGACGATGGCACGCATGGCTTCCAGGTCGGCGGGGTGGGCGCGCTCGGCGGCCAGCGTCACGCACAGCACTTCGTTGGTCGCGCGCACCTCGATCATGTCGAGCACGTCGTTGAGCGAGAGCGGCGTCACGAGCACGCCCTTGCGCGGCAGGATCTGCACCAGCCCTTCGACTTCAAGCCGATGCAGTGCCTGGTGAATCGGCGTGCGGCCGAGCCCGAGCAGCGCACCGAGCTGCGCCTCGTTGAGCGGCTCGCCGGGGCGGAACTCGCACGCCATGATGCGGCGTTTGATCTCGGCATAGGCGAGCTCGCGCATGGCCGCGCCCTTGGGGGCGTGCGCGGCCGGTTCCACTGCAAACGGGGCAGGGTTGGCGGCGCCGGGAGAAACCAGCTTGATCGGGCGCGACATCGCAGAACCTCGAATCTGTAAAAGTCGAGTGATGGTATTGTGATATCTCACAGAGCGTCAAGCGATCGCGCCATCGCTCCGGGCTAGGGATTGCCCTGATGCACGCGGTCTGGCCATCCGGAAAAATTGTTATAGACTGCAACAAAAATTTGGACGGAGACAGCCATGAAGATCGCCATCATCGGGGCGGGCATCGGCGGGCTCACGCTTGCGTTGATGGCGCAGCGGCAGGGCTTTGAGGTCGAGGTATGGGAGGCGGTGCAGACGCTGCGGCCGCTGGGCGTGGGCATCAACCTGCTGCCGCACGCGGCGCGCCAGCTGTGCGAACTCGGGCTCGAAGACACGCTCGGCGCGCTGGCGATCCGCACGTCGGCGCTGGCGTACTACAACCGCTTCGGCCAGCCGATCTGGCAGGAGCCGCGCGGGCTGGCGGCGGGATATGACTGGCCGCAGTTCTCCATCCACCGCGGCGAATTCCAGATGGCGCTGGCCGATGCCGTGATGGAGCGGCTCGGGCGCGACGCCGTGCATCTCGGCCACAGCTTCGAGGCGGTCCGGTCGACTGGCGAGGGCGGCGGCCCCGTGCGCTTCACGCTGCGCGACCGCGCCAATGACGCCATCGTCGAATCGTCGGCCGACGTGCTGATCGGTGCCGACGGCATCCACTCCGCCGTGCGCCGTCAGTTCTACCCCACGGGCGAC
The DNA here is from genome assembly GCF_001683835.1 of Ralstonia sp. RL. Taxonomy (NCBI): domain Bacteria; kingdom Pseudomonadati; phylum Pseudomonadota; class Betaproteobacteria; order Burkholderiales; family Burkholderiaceae; genus Ralstonia; species Ralstonia sp. RL. Next base: position 34,922 of record NZ_LWRX01000016.1, read on the forward strand.
GCGCCGCGCTTTGCCGGCCGCATGCTGTGGCGGGCCGTCACCGAAGGGCAACCGTATCTCGATGGCCGCACGATGTTCATGGCCGGCCACCAGGACCAGAAGTTCGTCGCCTACCCCATCTCCGAGCCGCTGCGCCAGCAGGGCCGCTCGCGCATCAACTGGATCGCCGAGCTGCGCGTGCCCGACGAGGCGCCGCCGCGCAGCGACTGGAACCGCGAAGTCGACCGTGCCATCTTTCGCAGCGCCTTTGCCGACTGGAAATGGGATTGGATCGACATCCCCGCGCTCATCGACGGCGCGCAGGCCGTGTACGAATTCCCGCTCGTCGACAAGGATCCGCTGCCGCGCTGGACGTTCGGCCGCGTCACGCTGCTGGGCGACGCGGCGCACCCGATGTACCCGATCGGCTCGAACGGCAGCGCGCAGGCGATTCTCGACGCGCGCGCGCTGATCGATTGCCTGCTGAGCACACGCGAGATCGGCATCGCTCTGCGCGAGTACGAGGCCGATCGCCTGCCGCGCACGGCCGGCATCGTGCTGCGCAATCGTCTGAACGGGCCGGAACAGGTCATGCAGCTTGCGCACGAACGCGCGCCGCAGGGCTTTTCCCGCATCGATGACGTGATCCCACGCGCCGAGCTGGAAGGGATTGCGATACGCTACAAGAAACTCGCCGGTTTCGATCCGCAGTCGCTGCGCGATCAGCCGCCCATGCCCGCCCGCGGCGGCGCGCCGGCCTGACGACAACACCACCAGAAAAGAAGAGGGGACCATGACCATTCGCCGCACCATCTGCGCCGCTGTCGCGCTGCTGCTTGCGACCACTGCCCATGCCGACGTGGTCGTGGGCGTGAGCCTGTCGACCACCGGGCCGTCGGCGTCGCTGGGCATCACGCAGAAGAATTCGCTGGCGTTCTACCCGGACAGCATCGGCGGCGAAAAGCTGCGCCTCGTGGTGGTGGACGACGCGTCGGACCCAACCACCGGCACGCGCATGGCACGCAAGCTCGTGACGGAAGACCACGTCGACATCATCGTCGGCTCGTCGGCGGTGGCGCCGTCGATTGCGATCGCCGAGGTCGCGACCGAATCGCACACGCCGCAGTTGTCGCTCGCGCCGGTCGAGCTGAAGCCGGGCAAGGGCGACTGGACGTATCGCCTCGCGCAGCCGATCTCGCTGATGGCCGAGGCGATTGCCGCGCGCATGGCGGCGTCCGGCGTCAAGACTGTCGGCTTCATCGGCTTTGCCGATGCGTACGGCGAGAGCTGGCTCAAGGATTTCACCGCCGCCGCCACGCCGCGCGGCATCAAGATCGTCGATGTGGAACGCTATGCGCGCGCCGATACCAGCGTGACCGGGCAGGTGGCCAAGCTCGTCAGCATCAAGCCCGATGCGATCCTGGTGGCCGGCGCCGGTACGGGCGCTGCGCTGCCGCATACGTCGCTGCGCGATCGCGGCTATGCGGGCCCGATCTACCAGACGCACGGCGCGGCGACGAAGGACCTGATCCGCATCGGCGGCAAGACGGTCGATGGCGCCATCCTGCCGGCGGGCCCCGTGATCGTGGCCGAGCAGCTGCCCGACAGCCATCCCAGCAAGAAGACGGCGCTCGAGTACGTCACCCGCTACGAAAAGGCCAACGGCCCGGACACGCGCACCCAGTTCGGCGCCCACACGTGGGACGCGCTGCAGGTGCTCAAGCGTATCGTGCCGGTGGCGCTCAAGCAGGCCCGGCCGGGCACGCCCGAGTTCCGTCAGGCGCTGAAGACGGCGCTGGAGTCGGAGCGCGACATCGTCGTCTCGCATGGGGTGCTGAACTACACGGCCGCCGACCACTTCGGCTTTGATGCGCGCGGCCGTGTGCTGCTGACCATCGAGCACGGCAAGTGGAAACTGCTGAACTGAAGCGCGCGTGCGCGCATGGTCAAGCGGCACGCCGCCGACGATCATCCCGAGACTCCGCCACCACCGCAAACGCCATGCCGCGCACGCCCAAAGCCGACGATCTCTACCCCGCCGTGGCCGCATCCGGCCACTTCAACCCGCACCTCGCCGATGTGGAATATGGCGCCCTCGACGGGCTGGTCGGCTATGCGGTGCGGCGCGCGCAGCTGCACATCTACGAAGATTTCGTGCGCTCGCTGCAGGCGTGGAACATCACGCCGCCGCGCTTTTCGGCCATGACCGTCATCGCGCACAACCCGAACCTCAAGCTGACGGAACTGGCGAACATCCTGGGCGTGGCGCGCTCGGGCGCGGTGCTGCTGGTCGACACGCTCGAAGAGATGGGCATGGTCGAGCGCCAGCCGTCCCCGAAGGACAAGCGCGCCTTCCGGCTCGTGCTGACGGCCCGGGGCGCGACGACGCTGGTGGACATCACACGTGCCGTCACCGAGCACGACGCCCGTGTGACGGCACATCTGTCGGGCGACGAACGGCGGACACTGCTCGCGCTGCTCAACAAGCTCGCCGCGGGGCCGGCCGCCGCGCCTGAATGACGAACGGCCCGCATGCGGGCCGTGTCCGGTTTGCCAGGGCGGATCAGCGCTTGTCGGCGTCCATGGCCTTCTGCCACGGATCCTTCTCGGGCGGGTAGAGCGAATCGAAGTATTCGCGCAGCGTGCAGATTTCCTGGACGATCTCGAACGGAAAGCCCTGCCGGCCGCCGCGGTCATCCATCTGCAGGCTGTTCAGGTAGCGCCGGCAGCCGATGAAGTCCACCCACTTGGCGGCGATCGTGTTGATGATGCGCGGGAACCTGCGGCCCAGCTCGATCGGCCGCACTTCGTCGGGCAGGGACGCCAGCCAGCGGATCGCCTCGCGGTTGAGCGCGAAGTCGTCGGGGCCGGGCTGCTTGCGTTGGGACGCGGGATCTGGGGTCATATCGTGCATGCATCCATGAGGGCCTGATCACACTGGAGCCGCATACATGGCCGGTGTGCACCCACCCTGGGCTTAGTGTACGCCGCTTGGCGCCGTCTGCCAGCCCGACACGGGAGGGTCTTGACGCTTTACCCGTTTGAATCGAACAGCCACGCCGCGAGCCTCCCCTTGGCCCTGGGGCATGCGGTCCGCGCCACATTCGCCCTCAAGTTTTTCCGGCTCGTGCCGATAAGCCAAGCGCGGCTCGACTCGCTGTGGCCCAGAGCACCCACGTCAAGGCGAGGACGGCGCCAGCGCCGGCAGGCATGCCGCCCCTTATTTCAATCAGAAAACCGGACTTCGAGCCGAGGTAGGCAGGGTATGAAGCAAATCGATGCGAGCCAATTGCGTGTCGGCATGTTTGTCATGAAGCTGGGTGGGTCATGGCTCAAGCATCCGTTCTGGCGCACGCAGTTCCAGCTGTCGAACCAGGGACAGATCGAGGACATCCGCAAGGCGGGCATCACCGAGGTCTGGATCGATCCGGAACGCGGCGAAGACGTACTGCCTGCCAACCTGATGCCGACCTCTGCGCCAGCGGTGCCCGAGCCTGAACCACTGACGCGCGAGACCCTTGCCGCCCGGCCGCCGATTACACCCACGTCGCTCAAGGAAGAGTGGAAGCACGCTCAGCAGCTGGTGCAGAACGGCAAGGCCACGCTCGGCCACATGTTCGCCGAGGCCCGCATGGGCCGGGCGCTCGAAACCGAGAAGGCGCTGCTGCTGGTGGACGACGTGTCGAATTCGCTGGCACGCAACTCGTATGCGCTCATCGCGCTGGCGCGCCTGAAGACGAAGGACGACTACACGTACCTGCACTCGTTTGCGGTCTGCGCGCTGATGGTCGCGCTGGCCAAGACGCTGGGCCTGCCTGAAGACGAGATCCGCGAATGCGGGCTGGGCGGGCTGGTGCATGACATCGGCAAGTCGGCCATGCCGCGCACGCTGCTCGACAAGAGCACGGCGCTCACCAAGGACGAACTCGCGCTGCTGCAGACGCACGCCGTGGGCGGCCACCACCTGCTGGTGGGCACCGGGCAGTTCAGCGAGATCGCGCGCGAGATCTGCCTGCACCACCACGAGCGCATCGACGGCAGCGGCTACCCCGACGCCCAGAAGGCCGACGGCATCAGCCTGTGGGCCAAGATGGGCGCCATCTGCGATGTGTACGACACGCTCACCTCGAGCAGCCCGTATCACCATGCGTGGTCGCCGGCGCAGGCGCTCAAGTACATGATGGCGCGCACCGACACGCAGTTTGACCGCACCATCTTCCAGGCCTTCACGCGCAGCGTGGGCATCTACCCGGTGGGCACGCTGGTCAAGCTGCGCACCAACCGGCTCGGCGTGGTCGTCAACCAGAACGAGGCCTCCGCGCTCAAGCCGGACGTGGTCGTGTTCTACTCGGGCAACACCAAGACGCGCGTGCGCCCCGAGCGCATCAGCCTCAGCAAGTCGGACGACGCCATCGTCAGCGTGGAAGACGCCACCACGTGGGGTTTGTCCGACGAGGAAGTCTCCGACATGTGCCTGGTCTGAGCGCGCGGCTCAGACGTCTTCCACGGGCGGTTGCTTGCGGTCGGGGTTGTCGGGCCGCGTGTCGGGCGGAACGAGCTTGTCGCCGGGCTGGCGCGGACGCTGCTCGGGCGCGGCGCTGGGTTTGGACGGGGCCGGCGGCTGCGTCGTGTCGGTTTGGGTGCGGCCTGGCTGGGTGGGCATCGCGCTCTCCTGCGGGTGGGGACGCCCCGTCTTCCAGCACGCCGCGCGCCTGGCAAGCCCCCACGCCGTATGTGTATTTTTATTAACACGGACTTCAACAAACTTCATGGCACACCCCTCTAAAGTGGGGTACGTTTGAGTCGTTGTTCCTGACGTTGCCGAACCTGCGCCGCAGAGCCAGAGCGTGGTCGGCCATCCGCAAACGAACGATTCAGTCTTCCGGGGGGTGACATGAACGTTTCCAATCTGCTGCACGCGGCGTCGCATTGGGTGTTGCAGTCGCGCGCTTTCAGCATCACGCAATCGGTTGCGCACCATCGCACGCCAAGCGATGCGCTGTCGCACTGGAAACTCGATATCTGGCACAAGAGCGTGCCGTTCCTGCTTGAGGGCGGCCTCGCCGAGCCGGCGCATCAGCTGTTTCCGAAGCATCTGCCGCACGCTGATTGGGTCGATGAACTGCACCACCATCTAAGCCAGCTTGTGGGCATGCGCCGCGAGCATTGCAAGGTCGATATCCGCGCCGTGACGGGGCTGGCGCAGTCGCCGTGCTCGGTGCATTCGTTCCCGAGCATGCTGGTGTTCGCGCATCAGCATTGCCGCCGCATTCCACACAGCACCGACGCCGACTTTGCTGCCAACCGGCGCCACGTGTTCCGCTACGCAGATCAGGTCAACGTGTTCCGTGCCTACGATTTTGCCGGCGGCGAACTGTTCTACATGAACGAGTGGGGCGCGCACCATTTTGCTGCGCTGGTCTTGCAGGCGCGCACGCAGAACCGCGAACTGCTTGTCGACGCCGAGGTGCGCCACGTGCGCTCGGCGCTCGGGCTGCGCCGGCTGCTCGACAGCTTCCACGTCATCGGTGCCCGCCGCCAGGCGCAGCAGCGCTATGGCACGCGCCTGTCCGAGGCGCTGGCGAGCCACCAGGTGCCGCATCGCTGGATGCATGGCCGCCGCGAGACGGAAGGCTTCGAACTGTGCTTCCTGCCCAAGTCCGACCGCTTCGCCAACTGCGTGGGCGAGCAGCTCGTGCGTGACGGCTGGTTCGACTACGGCGCATGGCTGGCGGGGCTGCACGACGCCGCCGAAGTGGGCGCACCCGCGCAACGCGCCGGGGCAGCCCGCAAGACGCGGGCCAACTGGAAGCGCGTGTCCGTGCCGGGCCTCGGTTTGCCGACCGGTCTGGCTGCGGGGTTTGCGCACACGCGGCTGTAACACAAAGGCGCTACGGTTGCGGGTTGTCCTGCCCCCCGCCTGACGGATTGCTGAATCAGGCGGCCGGTGTCAGAATTCGCAACTTAGTTGCATGTTGGCGCGCGATGCCCTATCGCGTCGGGCGCCGGCATCTGCGTCCCTGACCGTGCGTTCGTTCCGCTCCTCCTTCCTCCAATTCCGTTGGCTGGCCTGCCTGCTGACCGCGTTCCTGCTGTTTGGGCAGCAGGGCGCGCTGCGGCATGCGCTGTCGCATTGGGGCGAGGAAGCCGGCGGCGGCCCCCGCATTGTCAGTACCGCTGCGGCCACGCCCGGCGGCACCGAGCGCAGCCCCGCGCAGGAACATGCCGTCTGCCTGCAATGCGCAGCGTTTGCAGCGCTTGCGGCCGCCTTGCCGATGCTGGCGGCGATGGGCCTGGCCCATACCCGGCGCTGGCACTTTCCGCGCATCGGTTTCCGTGCAGGCGCGCCGGTCTTTCCGGTGGCCGTGTGTTCGCGCGATCCTCCGTTCCCCCTTTGATTCCTGCCTTGCCCGTCGGCTCCGTGTGGTGATGCGCGCGCGAGCCGCTGTCTGACGCATCCGCTCGATTCAAAGGTCTGTCCATGATTCCGTTCCAGCCCGCCAAGCTGGTGATGGCGCTTGCCGCCGTCCTGCCACCTTTTGCGGCCGCTTCCGCCTTCGCGCAGGAAGCCGCCCCGCCTGCCGCCAACGCCGGCAACGCCGCCACGCCGGCCGGCAGTGTCCGCGACCTCAGCGAAACCCGCGTGAGCGCCAAGCGGCTCGATGCCGCGCGCAACGCGCTCTCGCCCGACACCGGCAGCTCCGTCTACAAGTTCGACACCGACGACATCGCCCGCCTGCCCCTGGGCGATGCGACCCCGCTCAACCAGGTGCTGCTGCAGGCTCCGGGCGTGGTGCAGGATTCCTACGGCCAGCTGCACGTGCGCGGCGACCACTCCAACCTGCAGTACCGCATCAACGGCGTGATCATTCCCGAGCCGATCAGCGGCTTCGGCCAGATGCTCGACACGCGCTTCGCCAACCAGATCAACGTGCTGACCGGCGCGCTGCCGGCGCAGTACGGCTATCGCACCGCCGGCATTGTCGACATCACCACCAAGGGCGCTGCCTCCGACGAGGACGGCGAGCCCAAGGCCTTCGGCGGCGAGATCGGCACGGTGCTCGGCAGCAACGCCACGCACGAGGTCAACGCCCAGATCCAGGGCACGAAGGACCGTTTCAGCTATTACCTGTCGGGCGTGTTCCTGGAGAACAACCTCGGCATCGAAAACCCCACGGGCAACCGCAACGCCACGCACGACCACACCACGCAGAACAAGTCGTTCGGCATGCTTTCGTACCTGCTCGACAACGACAGCCGCGTGAGCTTCATGTTCGGCACGTCCAACGGGCGCTTCCAGATTCCCACGCGCCCCGGGCTTGCGCCGCAGTTCACGCTCGATGGCGCGGTACCGCCGGCATCGGAGGCGCTCAATGCGAACCAGCGCGAGAAGACCGACTTCCAGATCCTGACGTACCAGCAGAAGGTGTCGTCCAGGCTGGACTACCAGGTGTCGGTGTTCCGCCGCGCGAGCCGCATCGACTACATGCCCGATCCGATTGGCGACCTCGTCTACAACGGCGTGGCTGCCGACATCACGCGCCGCAACGAGGCGTACGGCGTGCAGGGCGATGCGAGCTACAAGCTCGGTGACAAGCACACGCTGCGCTTCGGCGTCTTCGCGCAGCGCGAGCGCTACGTGGCCGACAACACCTCCAGCGTCTTCCCCGCCGATGACACCGGCGCGCAGACCAGCACCACGCCGTTCACGATCGTCGACAACCACAGCGGCAGCGGCACGACCCTGGGCGTCTACCTGCAGGACGAGTGGAAGCCCACCGACAAGCTGACCGTCAACTACGGCGCACGCTACGATCACGTCAATACCATCGTCAGCGAGCAGCAACTGAGTCCGCGCCTGGGCGTGACGTATGACCTGACGCCGCGCACGCGCGTGCATGCCGGCTATGCGCGGTACTTCACGCCGCCACCCACCGAGAAGTTCGATACCACCTCGGTGCAGGCCTTTGCCGGCACGACGAACGCGCTGCCGTCGGATGCCAACACGGCGGTCAGGTCGGAGCGCTCGAACTACTTCGATATCGGCGTCTCGCACCAGGTCACGCCGCACCTCACGCTCGGGCTCGATGCGTATTACCGCGACGTGCGCCATCTGCAGGACGAAGGCCAGTTCGGCAACGCGCTGCTGTATTCGGCGTTCAACTTCGAGCGCGGCCGCATCTATGGCCTGGAAGGCAGCGCGAACTACCGCAACGGCAACTTCGGTGCGTACCTCAATGTGGCCGTGTCGCGCGCGCAGGGCAAGGGCATCGAGACCGGCCAGTTCAACTTCGACGCCGAGGAGCTGGCCTACATCAACAACCACTGGGTGAACCTCGATCACGACCAGCGCCTGACCGCGTCGGCCGGCGTGTCGTATCGGTATGCCGGCACGACGTACATGACCGATGTGCTGTTCGGCAGCGGCCTGCGCAACGGCTTTGCCAATACCGACCGCCTGCCGGCCTACTGGCAGATGAACGTGGGTGCCGCGCGCGACTTCAACCTGCCGATGCTCGGCAAGTTCAAGACGCGCCTGACGGTGTTGAACGTCTTCGACCGCAGCTACCAGCTGCGCGATGGCACGGGTATCGGCGTGGGTGCGCCGCAGTTCGCGCCGCGCCGCACGTTCCTGCTCTCGGTCAGCAAGCCGTTCTAACAAGGCGGGCCGGCGCGCGAGGCCGGCCCGCGCGGTCCTTACATCGGCGGGACCATCCCGTCCTTGCCCACCAGCACGCGCTGCGCCGTCAGCGTGCCGTGCGCGTCGGCGCGTACGAACATGACGACGTGCGCGCCGGCCTTCAACGCATCACGCCGGCCCGGCGCGAACGTGACGATGGGCACGTCGGCCGGCACCACGATGCGCTGCTCTCCATCCTTGTACTTCACCGACAGCGTGCGGCCCTGGGCAGCCGTCACGGCGCCGGCCTGCTCGACCGTGCCGTTGGTCATGGTGCTGTCGGGGCCGAGGTCGTATGGGCGGTGGCCGTCGCCGGTGCCGCGCATGGCTTCGGGAAACACATGCACTTCCAGCGCGCGCAACGTGCCGTCCGGCTGCTTGACGGCGGCCGTGCCGATGTAGCTGCCGGGGCGGATGGCTGACGGCTCGGTCGGCGCGACTTCGGTCACGCTGAGGTCCGCCGGCAGCGCCACCGTGGCCTGGTTGCCGGCGGTGTCCGTGACGTCGAGGGCGTTGCCGTGGACAGCGTCGATGGTGGCACGCACGCGGGCCGGGGCCTGCGCATTCTGCGCGGAGGCCGCCATCGGGAAGGCGGCGGCCAACGCCGCTGCCAGCGCGGCCGTACGAAGGATGAGGGGAAGACGGATCATCGGGAGGGGCCAGGATGTACGCCCGGCGCGGGCGCGGCGGGCCGCTGCCCGGTTGCGGCGGCCGCCACCAGTCTAGACGCGATGGCTGCCGCGTGCAGACCCATGCCCTTCGCTAGCTGCGGTGCTGACCCGGCACACGCTTGCCTTTGTAAGTCGGGCGGTTCCGGCGCATGTCGTCGGACCAATCGGTGCCGCCGGATGGCGACTGCACCGGCACATCGCGCGTGCCGGGCTGCGGCTCGATGGGCGCTTCGTCCAGGTCGACCGCGTCGGGGGCGTCGGCGTCGTCGTTTTCACCGGCCAGGCCCGTGGCGTGCTCGAAGGCTTCGTCGTCGAGCAGCGTTTCCACGCCCGGGTCGCGCACGTCGCGCACCGTGTCCGGCATCAGGTCGCCGCCCTCGCGGGTGACGAAATCGTGGCCCGCGGCGCGGCGCTCGCCGGTGCCTGTGGAGTCGGTGTCGCTGTCGAGCTCGACGTCGCCCAGGTCTGCGCCGGCCGTGCGGTTGGCCGCGTTGCCATGCGGGTGGACGGCGGGGTCGTCGTCGAAGCGGTCTTCAACATCACTGCCGAGGCCGGGGCCGCCGACCACGTCGCTGCCGGTGTCCGAGCTGTCGGATGGGCCAAGCGCTTCGGTGCCGTGGCCCTTGCCGGTCTGAGCAGGTGCTTCGCCAGTGCGATACAGGTTGCTGGTTGCCATGTGGGATCTCCATGCATGCGAGTGCGCCAGGGCGCGACACCGCAGTTCCAGCAAGGCGGATACCCGCGCGCGCCAACCGGGAGGACTGCTCTGCGCTGTGACGGCGGCACGCGGGTTGCGTGAGGTGTGCGCTGCGGGCACGTCGCCTGAGCGGCCCGCAACCGACAAGGAGTCCGACGATGAAGCAACATGCACAGCAACAGCACAAGCCCACTGCCGAGCCGGCTGACCAGAAGGGCATGCACCAGGGGAACCGCCACACCGAGCACAGCCAGGCGCACGGCGGCACGAAGGACAGTTCAGAGGCGGACCGCGCGCTGCGCTCGCCACGGCAGCACAGCACCGACCAGTCCATCAAGCGCGCCGCTCAAACGCCCACCGAAGACGGCCGCGCCGCCGCGCAAGCGGGCCAGATGCCGCAGAACCAGCAGCGCCTGGGGCAGCATCAGAACAGCCGCAAGCAGCCATGAGCACCGAGAACCGGCCCGGCCACGGCGAGCAGGCGCACCCGGAGCCGTCCGCGGACGAGCCGACCGCCCGGCCCGCGGCCCCGGCGATCCCGAGCGAAAGCGGCGTGGGCGAAGAAGACCCGGGCGACTTCGAGAACGCGTCGATTCGCAAGGATGACGGCAAGCGGCCCCAGGCGCCGCATGCGCCTCCAGGCGAGCGTCGCTAGCGCGGCGTCCTGCCATTGACCACTCAGCCACGCGAGACCCTGCGTGGCTGAGTCGATCTTGCCAGCCACTGCCACATCTGCAGCCAGGTGCGCTGCAGCGCAGGGTGAGCAGGCGGTACCACGCGCAGGTGGACGCCGCTGCGGCCTGCGCTATGCAGGCGCCACCAGCCCGAGGTCTCCAGCATATGCGCGCGCCCGGCGTCGACCGTGTGCCGCACGGGGGCTTGCGTACGCGATGGAGGTTCGAGTTGGGCGCGCCCTTCGAGCACGATCAGCGTGGTCCCGGCCGCGAACCAGTGCAGGCCGTTCTGTGCGGCACCGAGGCGCAGCGCTTCGAGAGAGGGTGTCGTCGTTGCCATCATGTCGATCTCCTGAACATGAAGGCAGCGTAGGGTGGTGCGCCGTGCCGCAACAGGCACAGAGCCGGCCGTGTGGGACGCAACAGCGGCGCACCGGCGTACATCTGTTGCGGTACAGTTTTGTGCTCTCTGTATCTGTTGCGGTGTGGCCGTGCCCGGCATGATGTGCCGTGCACCTCACCGTGTTATCGCCCGCCATGTCCGTCGCCGAGTTGACTCCGCCGCCCGCACAGCCGCTGTATCGCACGTTGGCCGATCACTACCTCGGCGCCATCCGCAGCGGCGTCCTCGCGCCCGGCGAGCGCATGCCGTCAGTGCGCACGTTGATGCGCACGCACGGTGTGAGCCTGTCGACCGCCCTACAGGTATGCCGGCATCTCGAGACAGAAGGCTGGCTCGAGGCGCGGGAGCGCTCCGGCTACTTCGTGCGCCAGCCGCGCCGCGCGTTGCTGGCCCCCGTCAAGGAGCCGGAGGTGGCAACGCCCGACCCCGCCGCCTACGTGGGCGTGCATGCGCGCGTGTCGGCCATCGTGGCGCGCGGGCAGCAGGCTACTCTGCGCGTCGACCTGTCGGGTGCAAGCGGGGCCGCCACCTTGTATCCATCGGCAGCGCTCAACCGGATTGCCTCGCAGATGCTGCGCCGGCATCCGCTCCTGCTCACGCAGGCTGTGCGACCGAACGGGCATCCCGAGTTGCAGACCGCCGTGGCGCGCCGGGCGCTGGACATGGGCGTGCAGATTGCGCCGGACGACGTGGTGGTCACGCACGGCTGCATCGAAGCAGTGAATCTGGCATTGCGCGCCGTCGCCCAGCCCGGCGACACGGTGGCCGTGGAATCGCCCACGTATTACGGGCTGCTGCAGGTGCTGGAAAGCCTTGGCATGCGCGCGGTCGAGATTCCCACCAGCCCGCGCACGGGCATGTCGATCGAGGCGCTGGAGATGGCGGTGCAGGCCTACGGCAACATCCGGGCGGTGGTGGTCGTGCCGAACCTGCAGAACCCGCTGGGCAGCATCATGCCTGACGCGGCCAAGCGGCGGATGGCGGCGTTTTGCGATGCGCATCGCATCGCGCTGATCGAAGACGACACCTACAGCGCACTGGCCGACAGCCCCACGCCGCTGAAGGCAATCAAGGCATGGGACCGCACAGGCAACGTCATCTATTGCGCGTCACTGAGCAAGGTGCTGGCGCCCGGCCTGCGCCTCGGGTGGATGGCGGCGGGCCGCTGGCACGAGCGCGTGCAGATGCTGAAGTTTGCACAGTCGCGACCGAACGAGTCGTGGTCGCAGGTGATGGCCGGGCGCTTCATCGCATCGGGCGCGTACGACCGGCATCTGCGCACGCTTCGGCAGACCTTGCGCGAGCAGCGCGAGCGGATGGCGGAGTCGATCGCGGGATGCTTTCCGGCCGGCACGCGGCTGTCGGTGCCGGCCGGCGGTCTGGCGATGTGGGTGGAACTGCCGGCCAATGTGTCGTCGGTGGCGCTGTTCGATGCGGCGCTGGCGCAGGGCATCCGCATTGCGCCGGGGACGATGTTCTCGAACCTGAACCGGTTCGATCATTACTTCCGGCTGTGCTTCGGGCTGCCGCCTTCGGCTGACCTGGAAGCGGCGCTCACCACGCTCGGCCGGCTCACGCAGCAACTCGCCGAGCGCTGACGCATCGCCTTACCGGCACCACGCCGGCACGGAGGACGGCGATTCGAGCCCCTGCACGCTCTGCGCAATCTGCGCCGACCACTGCTGCACCAGGCGCTGCGTGGCGGACACCACGGCATCGACGCCTGCGTTCTGGTCGCCGGCCACCGGCTCGGTCAGCGCGGTCTGGCACGTGAGTGCGGCGGCTGCGGGCTGCGCCATATCCGGCTTGGCGACGTCGCGCGCGACCCGCCAGGTCAGCAGCGCCGCGACGCGCTGGCCGGGGCGCGCATCGTAGCTGCGCATGTCGGCAGTGATGCGGTAGAGCGGCACGCCGGCGGGCGCCGCGCCGCCGCCGACGTCCACCGCGGCCAGCGCCGCCGCCAGATTGACGGACAACGCATCCCGCAACTCCGCGCCGAACGGTGCGGCCCAACGCTGTTGCTCGAGCGCCTGCACTTCGCTGTCCGATGTGCGCAGCACTATCTGCGGCTTGTCGAGGCGGTCGGGCACCCGCACGCCCGAGAGGCGGAAGGCCCGCTCGAAGCGCACCGTGTCGGCGGCGGCCGGGCGCGCCGACAGCGTGTGCAGCGTCGGCTCGGGCGAGGCGCACGCCGCTACCATTGCAGCCGCGCCGGCCGCGCAGGCCAGGCGCACAGAAGAAGACAGCATCGTCGTTTGCATCGGCATCATTGCGCGTCCTTTGCCTTGCCCCGGATCAGCGCTTCCGGGTGGCGGTCCAGATAGTCGGTCAGCACGCGCACGGACGCGGCGGCCTTGGCCACCTGTTCCAGCGTATCGCGCGCATTGCGTTGCAGCGGGGCATCGTCAGAGAAGACCTGGCGCGCAGAATCCAGCGTGCGGCGGGCCTCGGCCAGCGTCTCCTTCATCTGCGGAGCGAGGTCGCTGTTGACGGTCTTGGCCAACTGCTCGGTCTGCTTGAGCGTGGCGTCGAGCGTGGTCAGCGTGCGGTGGACGTCCTGTCCGATCTGCTCGAACGGCACCTTGTTGAGCTTCTTGGCGATGCCGGCAATCTGCGCCTCGAGGTCGTCGGTCGGGTTGTCGGCAGTCGGGAAGACGTACGCACCGTCACGATCGCGCATGCCGAAGCGCGGCGGAGTCTTGTCGCGGTCCGCTGCGTCGATGAAGTCGAGGTTCACGAACTGCTGGCCTGTCAGCAGGCTCGCGCTCTTCAGCTGCGCGCGCATGCCGTTCTTCACCAGCACATCGAACTGCGTGCGGACGTCTTCGGCGGCGTGCTGCGGATTGTCGTCGCGGATGTCCATGCCGAAGCGGGTCGGGTACAGCGTGGCGGTCACGGGCAGCACGAACTCGTGGCGCTTCTTGCTGTAGTGGATGCCGATCGATTTGATCTCGCCCACGTTGATGCCCTTGAACTCCACCGGCGCCCCCACGTTGAGGCCGCGCAACGAGCGGTGGAAGTACATCACCACGGTCTGCGACAGGTGTTCCGGGTCCTTTAGCGCTGCAGTTTCGTTGCGCACGAGCTGGAACTGCGCGTCGGACGCAGCCGGTTCGTGATCGGCTTCCTCGGGCGTCTGGAACGCGATGCCGCCGAGCGCCACGGTCAGCAGCGATTGCGTATCGACCTTCAGCCCATTGGCGTCGAGCTTCAGGTCGATGCCGCTGGCGTTCCAGAACCGCGTGCCGCGTGCCACAAACTTGTCGAACGGCGCGTTGACGAAGATGTGCAACGTCACGCCCTTGCCGTCGGCGTCGATGTCGTAAGCCGTCACCTGGCCCACGCGCACGCGGCGGAAATACACTGGCGCACCGATGTCGAGCGAGCCCAGGTCGGGTGCGTGCAGCGTGAATTGTTTGCCGGGCGCGTCGGCCGAAATGGCCGGCGGTGTGTCGAGGCCCCTGAAGACGGATTTCTTCTCTTGCGAGCGGCCGCCGTCCACGCCGATATAGGCGCCGGAGAGCAACGTGCCGAGCCCCGAAATGCTGCCGGCCGCCACGCGCGGGCGTACCACCCAGAAGCGCGTGTCCGATGCGGCGAACGCCTTGCCGTCATGCGTGAGTTCGATCAGCACGACGGCGCCGGAGCGGTCGTCGGTCAGCCCGACCGCCTTGACCACGCCGATATCGACGCTCTTGTATTTGACGCGCGTCTTGCCGGCCTCGATGCCCTCGGCCGAGCTGAACGTGACGGTGACCTGCGCGCCGCGCGCCAGGATCACCCGCGCCATGAGTGTGGCGCCCACCACGAGCGCCACGATCGGCACCAGCCAGATCAGCGAGGGCAGCCAGCGCTTGCGCTTCGTGCGGCGCGGCGCCGGAATGTTTTCGTTATCGACGGGGTCGGTCATACATCGGTCTCTTCGGGATCGGGCTCGTCGATGACGTCCCAGATCAGGCGGGGATCAAAACAGCGGGCGGCGAACATGGTCAGCACCACCACGGCGGCAAACGGGCCGACACCAGGGCCGGGCTTGATGATGGCCAGCGTCGAGAGGTGCACAAGACCTGCGAGCAGCGTCACCACAAACACATCGAGCATCGACCACCGGCCGATGATCTCGACCAGCGCATACAGGCGCGTGCGCAGGCGCGGGTTCCAGTGCCAGCGTTGCTGCACCGAAAGGCACAGCACCGCGAGGATGCCGAGCTTGGCCAGCGGCACCAGGAAGCTTGCGATGAACACGATGATGGCCAGGTGCCACGAGCCCGACGTCCAGAGGTAGACGATCCCGCTCATGATGGTGTCCTGCTGCGTGCCGAGGAGGGTGTCGGTAATCATCACCGGCAGCAGGTTGGCCGGCAGGTACATGGCGGCTGCCGCAATCAGCAGCGCCCAGCAGCGCGCCAGGCTGTCGGGCTTGCGCACGTGCAGGGGAGACATGCAGCGCGGGCAGACTGGCGCTGGGGCGGTTTCGTCGGGCGCGTCTTCGTGGGTCAGCACCGCTCGCGTGGCGGCCTCTGATTCGGGCATGCGCGCCAGCAGGCCGCAGCGCTCGCATGTCACCAGGCCATGCGCGGCGGCGCGCAGCGGGCGGGCTTGTTGCGCCGGCTGTGCGGAGGCAGGCGTGGTGGCGCTGCTCATGAGCGCTTCTCCCCAGGCCGGGCGGCGGCATCTACGCCCGTGGGCGCGTCCACTTGCGAGCCCGGCGGCAGCGTCAGGCCGATCTCGCGCCAGAACGGCCGCAGGTCGATCGACAACGCCACCGTCAGGAACACGGTCAGCGCGGCAAACGCCCACAAGCCTGCATCGGCTTCCAGCGACACCATGCGTGCCACTTTGATGAGCGCCACCACCACGCCCAGCATGAAGATCTCGACCATCGCCCACGGGCGAATCAACGCTGCCGCGCGCAGCACCAGCGCGGCGGCCGGATGCTGCCGCCCGCGCCATCGCGCGATGAGCAGCGGCGCCAGCACCGACATGTACATCAGCGGAAAAAACACCGTGGTGAGCGCCACCAGCACGGCAGTGAACAGCATGTCGTAGTCATACAGCGCCACGATGGCACCCCAGAGCGTGGTGGCGTGCCGGTTGCCGCCGCCGTTCATCTCGGCAATCGGAAAGATGTTCGCGACGATGTAGACGATGAGGCCCGTCACCACCAGCGGCAGCAGCACCGACAGCCGCTCGCTCTGGTTGCGGTACAGCTTCACGCCGCAGCGCGTGCAGTGCGCCTCTTCATCGAGCGCAATGACTTCGTGGCGATGCAGGGTGTCGCAATGCTCGCAGGCGATCCAGGCATCCGGATCGCCCGGCAGCGGTTGCGCGACCGGGGCGGCCTTGGCGTCGAGGGCATCGCCCGCTGCGCGCCATGATCGCGGCAGCGGGAAGGGGAATTTCACGGTTAACAGCTCCATCGTCGGGCTGAAGGCGCAGCGGCAGCGTTGAATTCACGCGGGACGGCGCACCGACAGTCGGGCAGGCGATTATACATACAGGGTTGAATGTATAGCTGAGTGCCGGCTTCCGCATTTTGACGCACGGTCACAAGCAAATATCCCGCCAATCAGCGCGTTCGACGATGGGCACCGGGTGATGGCGGAACGGCCCTTGCTGAGTTGGAGGGGCACATCCTCAACCTCAAAGGAGCCATTCATGACGTATCTCCGTGCATCTTCTCTTGTAGTCGCGCTGGCGCTGGCAGGCGGTACCGCGGCGGCGTATGCCCAGACGGGGGCGGCCCAATCGAACAGCACGGCGGGGGGCAGCACCATGTCGCCGGCCGGCGGTACCAGCACCGACGCAACGGCCACGGGCACGGGGGGCACCGCCGTCAATGGCGGCTCGACGGGCAGCGGCCGGGACGCCACCCGTAATCGCAATGCCACCGGCAAGCAAGGGCGCTCCGGCAATACATCGTCGCGCTCCGGTTCCAGCGGCGGCTATGGCGGCAGCGCGAACGATTCGACCGGCAGCACGACCGGCGGCGGTTCTGGCGGGGTCGGGGTCGGCGCCCCGGGTACCGGCGGCTCGATGGGCGCGCCGGGCGGGGGCAATGGCGGCGGTGCTGCCGGCTCGGGCGGTGTCGGTGGCGGCGTCGGTGGCGGAGCAGGCAGCGGGGGCGCCGGCGGCGCCGCGGGCGGCAGCGGCGGTGGGAGCGGCCGCTAACCGCCCGCTAACCTGCTGCTAACGCAGTTGCGCTGCGTGATGCAGCAGGTGATCTTCGATGAAGGTCTCGATGAAGTAGTAGCCGTGGTCGTAGCCGGGGTGGCGGCGCAGTTGCAGCGGCTGCCCGGCTGCGGCGCACGCGGCGGCAAAGTCTTCCGGATACAACTGCTCGGCGAGGAACTTGTCGGCCTCGCCCTGATCGATCAGGATGCCGCCCGGAAACGGGCATGAGGCCAGCCGCATCAATTGCGTAGCGTCGTGCGCCGCCCAGGCGGTGCGGTCCTCCCCGAGATACCCGGTGAAGGCCTTGATGCCCCACGGGCACACCGACGGGTGCGCGATGGGTGCAAACGCCGACACCGAAGCAAAGCGTTCCCGATGGCGCAGGGCCAGCGTCAACGCGCCGTGGCCGCCCATCGAATGCCCAAAGATTCCGATGCGTCCGGGTGCCACGGGAAACGCCACGCGCGCAATGTGATGCAGCTCGTCCGCGACGTAGCTTTCCATACGGTAGTGCTCGCGCCACGGGGCCTGCGTCGCGTCCAGATAAAAACCGGCGGCGATGCCGAAATCCCAGTGGTCGGCTTCGCCGGGGACGTTTGCGCCGCGCGGACTGGTGTCGGGCCCGATCAGGATGAGCCCCTCGCGTGCGGCCACGCGTTGCGCGCCGGCTTTGATGGCGAACGTCTCTTCCGTAGACGTCAGCCCGGCCAGATAGAACAGCGCAGGGCACCGCGTGCCGGCCAGCGCCTGCGGCGGCAGGTAGACCGAGAAGCGCATCGGCAGCCCAATCACCGCTGAGTCATGCCGATAAAACCGCTGCACGCCGCCAAAGCAGGCGTGCTCCGAAATCAGTTCAAGCACGGGTGTCGGACTCGTCATCGCGTGGCGCCTCAGTACAGCACGACGGAGCGGATCGACTCGCCGCGCTTCATCAGGTCAAAGCCCTCGTTGATGCGATCCAGCGGCAGCGTGTGCGTGATGAGGTCGTCGATGTTGAGCTTGCCTTCCATGTACCAGTCGACGATCTTCGGCACGTCGGTGCGGCCTCGCGCGCCCCCAAAGGCCGAGCCTTTCCACTGCCGGCCCGTCACAAGCTGGAACGGGCGTGTACTGATCTCCGCGCCGGCCTCGGCCACGCCGATGATGATCGACTGGCCCCAGCCCTTGTGCGTGCACTCCAGCGCCTGGCGCATGACCTTCGTGTTGCCGATGCATTCGAACGAGTAATCCGCGCCGCCGTCGGTGAGCTGGATGATGTGGTCCACCACGTTTTCCACATGGTTGGGGTTGATGAAATGCGTCATGCCGAACTTGCGTGCCATCGCCTCGCGCGCGGGGTTCAGGTCCACGCCGATGATCTTGTCGGCGCCGACCATCTTGGCGCCCTGGATCACGTTCAGCCCGATGCCGCCCAGACCGAACACGACCACGTTGGCGCCGGCTTCCACCTTGGCCGTGTAGACCACCGCGCCCACGCCCGTTGTCACGCCGCAGCCGATGTAGCAGACCTTGTCGAACGGTGCGTCGGGGCGGATCTTCGCCAGCGCGATCTCCGGCACCACGATGTGATTCGCAAACGTTGACGTGCCCATGTAGTGGAACAGCGGCTTGCCATCGAGCGAGAAGCGCGACGTGCCGTCCGGCATCAGGCCCTTGCCCTGCGTGGCGCGAATCGCCTGGCACAGGTTCGTCTTGCGCGACAGGCAGAACTTGCACTGGCGGCATTCCGGTGTGTAAAGCGGAATCACGTGGTCGCCCGCTTTCAATGACGTCACGCCCGCGCCCACCTCCAGCACCACGCCCGCGCCTTCATGGCCGAGAATCGCCGGGAAGATGCCTTCCGGGTCGGCACCCGAGAGCGTGTAGTAATCGGTATGGCAGATGCCGGTCGCCTTGATCTCGACGAGCACCTCGCCGGCACGCGGGCCTTGCAGGTCGACTTCTTCCACGGTGAGCGGAGCACCGGCTTTCCAGGCGATGGCGGCTTTCGTTTTCATGCGCATTCCTTTTCTTGAAGTGGAGCCAGCCCGACCCGGGCAGCGTAGTGAGTGCGATTGTAGGACGATGTCTGCCGCGGCAACGTGCCAGCAACGTCATGTTCGGCACATCAGACTTCAGATTTTCTTACGACGGCCGTTTCTTGTGCGACGGCAGGCCGACAGGGCCGCGTGCCGCATGCCTTACATGGCGGAACCCCCGCCATGGGCCTCGTAGGAAACCATACCGTGCTTGCATCCATCCGTACTCGCATTTTGCTCACCTGCGTTGCCATCGTGGTCGGCGCATTGACCTTCGCTGGCGGTCTCAACTATCTCGTCACGCGTTCGTACAACGAAGAATCGGCCCGGCTGAGCCTGCAGGCGAACGTGCGCGGCCGGACTTCCGCCATTGACGAGTGGGTCGCCACCAAGACGCAGATGGTTGCGTCGCTGCAGGACGTCGCGCTCAGCGCCGATCCAGTTCCGCTGTTCAAGGCCGTGCATCAGGCTGGCGGCTTCATCAACATCTATGTCGGGTACCCCGACAAGTCGTACAAGTTCTCGAACCCTGAGGGCATTCCGCCCACCTACGACCCGACCGCGCGGCCTTGGTACAAGCAGGCGGTGGAAGCAGGTAAGCCGGTGGTGACGCCGCCGTACGTAAGCGCGAGCACGGGGCAGCTCGTTGTAACCTTTGCGGTGCCTATCCTGCAGGGTGGCGCGCTCAAGGGCGTGATCGGCGGTGATGTGGCCATGGACAGCGTGATCGCGAACGTGAAGTCCATCCGGCCGACCCCTGCCAGCTTTGGCTTCCTCGTCAATGCCGCAGGCAAGATCGTCGCGCATTCCAACGACAAGCTCACCCTCAAGCCGGCGACCGAGTTGTCCGCGGCGCTCACTGAGAGCGCGCTGGCCGCATTGGGGCAGGTCGACAAGCTCACGGAAGTCACGATTGACGGCGTTCCCAAGCTGCTCTGGCGCCAGGGCGTGAAGGGCACCGACTGGAGTCTCATCGTTGCGCTAGACGAGTCCGATGCCACTGCCGGCCTGCGTTCGCTGGTGATGACGTCGATTGGCGCGCTGGTGGGCGTGGCCATCGTTGCGGCACTCATCGTGGGTGCGATGACGGCACGTGCGTTCCGCCGCCTGTCGATGATCCGCGATGCCATGGACGACATCGGCTCGGGCAGCGGCGACCTCACCAAGCGCCTGCCGTCCGACGGCGAAGACGAAGTCGCCCAGATCGCGCGTTCGTTCAATACCTTCGCAGACAAGCTTACCGCGGTGATGCAGCAGATCCGCCTGGGCAGCGATTCGGTGCGCTCGGCCGCGCAGGAGATTGCCGCCGGCAACGCAGACCTCTCGCAGCGCACGGAAGAGCAAGCCAGCTCGCTGGAAGAAACCGCATCGAGCATGGAAGAGCTGACGAGCATCGTGAAGCAGAACGCCGACAACGCGCGTCAGGCCAGCCAGCTTGCCGTGACGGCGTCGGACGTTGCTACGCGCGGCGGCGAGGTGGTCGGCCAGGTCGTGCAGACCATGGGCGGCATCAACGAGAGCAGCAAGAAGATCGCCGACATCATCGGCGTGATCGAAAGCATCGCCTTCCAGACCAACATCCTGGCGTTGAACGCCGCGGTGGAAGCGGCACGTGCCGGCGAGCAGGGCCGCGGCTTTGCCGTCGTGGCCAGCGAAGTGCGCAGCCTCGCGCAGCGCTCGGCCGGTGCCGCGAAGGAAATCAAGGCGCTGATCCACGACTCGGTGGACCGCGTCGCCAACGGCACGGCGCTGGTGGACCAGGCCGGCGTGACGATGGCGGAGATCGTCGATGCGGTGAAGCGCGTGACCGACATCATGGGCGAGATTTCCGCCGCGTCGGAAGAGCAGAGCAGCGGCATCGAGCAGGTCAACCAGGCCGTCAACCAGATGGACCAGGTGACGCAGCAGAACGCCGCACTCGTGGAGCAGGCCGCCGCCGCCGCGGAATCGCTGGAGGAGCAGGCCCGCAACCTGAACGAGGCGGTGGGGATGTTCCGGCTTTCGCACTGAGTGCCGCACAGTCGCAACGGCTGACGAGGCCGGGCCCGCTGCTGATGCGGGCGCCCGGCCTTGTGCTTTGCAGGCTATTGCGCAGCGGTCGACAGGTCCGGTGAAGCAGGCGGCGCGTCGGTCATCACGCAATTGCGCCCGGCCAGCTTGGCGGCATAGAGCAAGCGGTCGGCGCGCCGCAGCAGCAACTCGGGCGAGGGCCGGTCGGCGGTAGGCACCACTGCCACGCCAAAGCTGGCCGTCATCCGGCAAGGCGGCTGCGCGCCCGTCGGCACCCTGACGTCGGCAATGCGGCGGCGCAGGCGTTCGGCCACGTCGCGCGCCTGCGCCACGCTGTCTGCCCACACCATCACCGCGAACTCCTCGCCGCCGATGCGCGCCACCACGTCGGCCGAAGGCCCATCGGTGCGGCACAGCCCGGCAACGGTACGCAGGGCCTCGTCGCCCACGCCGTGGCCGTAGGTGTCGTTGATCTGCTTGAAGTGATCGACATCGAACATGATGAGCGCCACCAGCCTTCCCTTCGGTCGCGGCGATGTGCACATCGCCTGGGCGCGGTCTTCGAAGGCGCGGCGGTTCAGCAGTTTGGTGAGCGGGTCGGTTTCGGCCATGCGCGCCAGTTCCTCCATGAGGTGCGCACGCTCGATCTCCAGGCGGCGGCGCTCGATGCTGTAGACGCGCAGTATGCGAATCGCCTCGAACATCGCGCGGATCTCGCGCCGTGCGTAGCCGGTCGGGATGTGCACCCCGAGGTTGCCGCGCGCGATGGCGTCGATCAACTGCGTGGCCCGTACGAACGGCGCCACCACATCGCGGCGGAACGACACTGTCATCCACGCCAGCGCCCCCAGCGCCGAGAGTACCGCCGCTGCCGAGCCGATCAGCACGAGCAGCATGGCGCGCCGGTGCTTGCGGATCTCCTCTTCGGCCACGCGCAGCACGCTGTCGCGGAAATCCGTGATGGCGCGCATGGTCGGCACGTAATGCTCGGCGAACTCCGCCGTGGAGATGTCCGCGCCGCCGGGCCGGCTGGCCTGTTGGCGTACCGCATCGACATAACGCAGGCCCTCGACGAAGTACTGCGCATTCAGGGGGGTCGTGACGTGCTGCGTCAGGGCGAGCCGGCCGTTGGTGCGCGTGTCGATGAGGTGGCGCAATTGCTCGATGCGCCCGCGCGTCCGTTCGATGGCGAACTGCTCCTCCGGCGTCAGCGCGCGCCGCAGGGCCAGCGCGCCGGTAAAGCGGGAGCCGAGCTGGCCGGCGTATTCGCGCAGGTCGGCGGCAAGCCGCGCCAGCAGCAGGCAGTTGAGCGCGTCCGGGTCGCCACGCCCGACGGTGGCCGTCCGCAGGTTCACCACCGGAAACAGCTCGGGGATGACGGCGATCATGCGGTCAACGGCATCGGTCAGCGCGCTGCTTTCGCGGGCCCGCAACGGCAGGGCGATCAGGCGGTCGACGTTGGCGCGTGCTGCCGCGAGGCTGGCGCGGGCGCCTCGCGCGGCGTCGGTGTCGGCGTCGCACAGGCGGCAGTGTTCGGGGCGCAGCACGTCGAGCAATTGCGCCAGATGCGCATCGCTCGTGGCGCGGGCACGCAGCAGGGCGGCCTGGCGCTCGGCCGGTATCGGCAGGTCTTCGCCGAGCACGCCGTTGGTCGGGCCCCGCTCGGCCGAGATCTTCTCCATGGACAGCAGCACCACGCGCAGCGCCTCAAGGCTGTGCGCGGCGGCGTCCGCGCGACCGTAGGCGAGCCACGCATAGCCCAGCAGCCAGCATGACAACGACAGCACTGGAACGAGGACGATGGCGACCGCCGTGCCAAAGCGCCTGTCCATCGACATTTCAGAAGACATGACCGAAAGCATGGGCGTCCGGACGGGCACTTCGGAAGGCGGTGCCGCACAGGCCACACTCCGCGCGACCGGCAAGACGCAGGCATCGTGATGGGCGCATTGAAACGCGCCCGGGCCCCCAGAGTGCAAACAAATGAAAATCGACTGTGGCGGAAATGTAAGCGCCCCCACGGCAGGTGGGTTGACTGCATGCGCGGCCTTTTCTGGCGCGTGCGCGTGTCTGCCGGGTCCAGTACTGCCGCGGCAGCTATGACAACGGTGCCTGAGCGGGCATACTCGGTCCTGAACCTCCGCCGAGCGCGGCCTTGCCCCGATACACCCACGTCGAACGATCATGGATAGCGGACACGACCGACAGAAATTCTTCTACCTGCTGCTGTTTGCCGTCACTGCCGGCCTGTGCTGGATTCTTTCGCCGTTCTTCGGCGCGGTGTTCTGGGGCGTGATCCTCGCGATCCTGTTCCAGCCGGTGCAGCGCTGGCTGGTGCTGCGTCTTGACAAGCGCCACAACCTCGCCGCGCTGGCTACGCTGGTACTCATCATCCTCATGGTGATCCTGCCCGTCATCTTCGTGGCGGCCACCATCGTGCAGGAGATCACGGTCGGGTATCAGCAGTTGCAGACCGCGCAGCCCAATTACTCGCGGTACCTGCAGCAGTTCATCCAGGCGCTGCCGACGGGGCTTCAGAACCTGCTCGCCAAGGCGGGCCTGACCAACATCCCGGGCATCCAGAAGAAACTTGCCGATGGCGCGGCGCAGATCAGCCAGTTTGCCGCGGCACAGGCGCTCAGCATCGGGCAGAACACGTTCCAGTTCGTCATCGGCTTTGGCGTGATGCTTTACATGGTGTTCTTCCTGCTGCGCGACGGCCCGGCGATCGGCCGCCACGTGCGCCGCGCGCTGCCGATGGACGAAGAGCACAAGCGCCTGCTGCTGACCAAGTTCACGACGGTGGTGCGCGCCACGGTCAAGGGCAACATCGTGGTGGCGCTGGTGCAGGGCCTGCTGGGCGGCTTCATCTTCGCGGTGCTCGGCATCGAGGGGGTCGTGCTGTGGGGCGCGCTGATGGCCTTCCTGTCATTGCTGCCCGCCATCGGGGCGAGCATCGTCTGGGTGCCGGTCGCGGTCTATTTTCTGATGACCGGCGCGGTCTGGAAGGGCGTGGTGCTGATCGCGTTCTGCGGCGGGGTGATCGGCCTGGTCGACAACCTGCTGCGGCCGCTGCTGGTAGGCAAGGACACCAAGATGCCCGACTGGGTCGTGTTGATCTCGACGCTCGGCGGGATGGAACTGTTCGGCATCACCGGTTTCGTCATCGGCCCGCTCGTGGCCGCGCTGTTCATGGCCAGCTGGGACATCTTCGTGCGAGCGCAGGGCGAGTGACGCCGGCCGCGCGGGGGTGGCACGGCCAGCGCGGCGCTCAGTTCATGCGCTCGGGGCTGGGCGTCTCGCGCAGGATCCTGCGCCTGCGTCGCTCGTCCGGGTTCAGCGCTTCCAGGAACGATTGCCCCCTGTCCGTCAGCTGCGCGCGGCGATGGCCCTCTGCGGACTTCTCGAGCATGACCAGCTGCCGCTCGAGCAGCGTATCGAGCTCCGCGCGGTTCATGTCGACCTGCTCGGGCGACTGGCTGACGAGCATCAAGGTGGCGAATTCGTGTGGACTCAGCATCTCTGTCTCCTAGCAACAATCCAACCGTAACCAGGGGGCACGGTGCCAATGCGCGTGTGAACGCGAAACGGTGCAGCAGCTGCTGCGCGGTCAGCCGGCGCTCACCTCGATCCGCCGCGGCTTGGCTTCGTCGCGGCGCGGGATCGTCAGCTTGAGCACGCCATCGCGCAGTTGCGCGTCGATGCGCGATGCATCGAAGTCGGGGCTCAGCACGAACGTGCGCGCGAAGTGCGGGTGCCGGACTTCGCCGTGGTGCAGCCGCAGGCCGGCTGGTGTGGGCACGACGAGATCGGCTTCGATGGTCAGTGTGCCGTCCTGCACCCGCACGTCCAGCTTGTCGCGTGCCACGCCAGGCAGGTCGGCGTACAGCGTGATGCCGTGGCGGTTCTCGAAGATGTCGACAGGCGGCGCCATGTGCGTCTGCCGCGCTGCAGGCGGTTCACGATCGTGATCGTGCCGGGCCACGGCGCTGTTGCCGGCTTGCGCGTGCGTGGCCAATTGGGTGGTATCGCTCATGATGTCCTCCAACATGCCGGTGTTCATTGCACGGTGATCGAACGCGGCTTCGACGCCTCCGATTTGCCGACGCTGATGGTCAGGCATCCGTTGACGTAGCGCGCGCTGACCTTGTCCGGGTCCACGTCCTGTGGCAGCTCGATCACGCGGCGGAAGGCGCCGGCGAAGCGCTCGTCGGCGTAGACGCGCGTCTCATCCGACGAATCCATGTCGGGGCGCTTGCGCTCGCCGCTGATGGTGAGCAGCCCCTTGTCGATCGACACGTCGATCTGTGCGGGGTCGAGCCCCGGCGCGAACGCGACGATCTCGACCGACTCGTCGGTGCTGCCGATGTTGATGGGAGGAAACGCGCCGATGCGCGTGGCGCGCAGGCTCGCGGGGAACCCCGCGAAAAGGGTGGCCATCTGACGTTGCAGGCGATCGATTTCGCCCAGCAGGTCGGTGCCGAAAAACATGTCGCTCATGATGGGCTCCTTACGGGCCGCACGGAAGCTGAACCGGACTACGCGCTCCAGTTCGTCCGTCCGCGAGCAGGCCCACTGACAAACAAATCGAAACACGCAGCGCGTGAACCGCGACTGCCTGAGCAACACCTAAAATAGGGCGGCAAGCCCGGTTTTCAAGAGGCCGTTGGACACGTCATTGGGAGGCTTCATGGAGCTTTTCGACGCAGTGCACGAACAGATGGAAGCGGTCGGTCTGCCGCTCGTGGCGGTGACGGTGACGGCGGTGCGGCGGGTGAACACGCCGCTCGTGGCGATCCTGCATTGGCACGGGTTCCGGCGCGCCAGTCCGCTCGTGTTGCCGGGGGTCGACATTCCACCGCGCCCAGTGCCCGGCTCGGCCCTCCAGCTCGGACAGCCGTGGCATCGCTTTGAAGCTGTGGATGAGGCGCTGCTCGACGCGGCGTGGCAACTCGGCGCGTGGGATCTGGAGCGCGTGGAGCAGCGCGGCTGCAACGTGGTCGGCGCCTCCGCCCGCGAAGCGCTCGCGTGCCGGCAGGCGTTCGGCGATTACCCCGACAGCGCACCGGATGAAGCGCTTGTCGACGGCGCGCCCGACCGCGGCGAGCTGATGCAGATGGCCGCAGACGCCGGCTACGTGCGCTGGCTGTTCCGTCCCGTCAAGGGCGGCCTGTGGCGCGCGCTGGACGAGCCCGACGACACGCTGGAGTCCGATGGCGGACGGCGCCCGCCGTGTCCCGTCATCCCCGAGCCGCGCGGGGGCCGCGGCCGCAAGGTCTACCGCCTGGGCGAGGTGCGGCGCATCCTGCTTCGCTGAAACATATTGTTACAAATTCGCGAATTCGCCGCCTCTTGAAGGCGGCGCGGAGCGCCTCTATTTCGCAATCCGCCAAGTTCTGGCACGGCTTGCGCGCCCCTCGGCCATCCCGGTCCGGCAGCGGTGCGGAGCCGGATTCCTTTTTGGTGATCTGTTATCGCTCAGGAGATGGAAATGAAGATTCGTCCCCTTTACGACCGGGTTATCGTCAAGCGAATCGAGCAGCAGCGGACGACGGCCTCGGGCATCGTGATCCCGGACTCGGCCGCCGAGAAGCCCGAGCAGGGTGAAGTCATCGCGGTCGGTACCGGCCGCCTGCTGCAGGACGGCACGCAGCGTGCACTGCAGTTGAAGGTCGGCGATCAAGTCATCTTCGGCAAGTACGCCGGCCAGACCGTCAAGGTTGACGGCGAGGAGCTGCTCGTCATGCGCGAAGAAGACGTCATGGGCGTGGTGGAAGCCGACGCCGAGGCAGCGCGCAAGGCTGCCTGAAGCCGCTTACCGGTCGCGGATCCCGCACACTGACCCGCCGTTCCGCGACGCGTTGAGTCAACGACTTACCCCGGAGCAACGAACATGAGTGCAAAAGACGTCAAATTCCACGACAGCGCGCGCGCCCGCATCGTCAAGGGCGTGAACGTGCTTGCCGATGCCGTGAAGGTGACGCTCGGGCCCAAGGGCCGCAACGTCGTCATCGAGCGCAGCTTCGGCGCCCCGACCATCACCAAGGACGGCGTGTCCGTCGCCAAGGAAATCGAGCTGAAGGATCGCTTCGAGAACATGGGCGCGCAGATGGTCAAGCAGGTCGCCTCCAAGACCGCCGACATTGCCGGTGACGGCACCACGACCGCCACCGTGCTCGCCCAGGCCATCGTGCAGGAAGGCATGAAGCATGTGGCCGCCGGCATGAACCCGATGGATCTCAAGCGCGGCATCGACAAGGCGGTGAGTGCCGTGCTCGACGAGCTGCGCAACCTGTCCAAGCCGATTTCGACCAACCGCGAGATCGCGCAGGTCGGTGCCATCTCGGCCAACTCGGATGAAGCCATCGGCAAGATCATCGCCGACGCCATGGAGAAGGTCGGCAAGGAAGGTGTGATCACGGTGGAGGACGGCAAGTCGCTCGAGAACGAGCTGGACGTGGTCGAGGGCATGCAGTTCGACCGTGGCTACGTGAGCCCGTACTTCATCAACGATCCCGAGAAGCAGGCGGCGTATCTGGACGACGCGCTGATCCTGCTGCACGACAAGAAGATCTCCAACATCCGCGACCTGCTGCCCATCCTGGAAGCGGCATCGAAGGCCGGCAAGCCGCTGCTGATCGTTGCTGAAGACGTGGAAAGCGAAGCGCTGGCCACGCTGGTGGTCAACGCGATGCGCGGCATCCTCAAGGTGGCGGCGGTCAAGGCGCCCGGCTTTGGCGATCGCCGCAAGGCCATGCTCGAAGACATCGCCATCCTCACCGGCGCCACGGTCATCTCGGAGGAAACCGGCAAGCAGCTGCAGAAGGCCACGCTCGAAGACCTGGGTCGCGCCAAGCGCGTGGAGGTGCGCAAGGACGACACGATCATCATCGACGGGGCGGGCGACCAGGCACGCATCGATGCACGCGTGAAGTCCATCCGCGTGCAGATCGACGAAGCCACGAGCGACTACGACCGCGAGAAGCTGCAGGAGCGCCTGGCCAAGCTGGCCGGCGGCGTGGCAGTGATCAAGGTTGGCGCAGCGACCGAAGTGGAAATGAAGGAGAAAAAGGACCGCGTGGACGATGCGCTGCACGCCACCCGCGCGGCGGTGGAAGAGGGCATCGTTCCGGGCGGCGGCGTGGCGCTGCTGCGTGCACGCTCGGCGGTGGAAAACCTCAAGGGCGCCAACAGCGACCAGGACGCCGGTATCCGCAT
This sequence comes from Ralstonia sp. RL, assembly GCF_001683835.1. NCBI lineage: Bacteria > Pseudomonadati > Pseudomonadota > Betaproteobacteria > Burkholderiales > Burkholderiaceae > Ralstonia > Ralstonia sp. RL. Next base: position 63,446 of record NZ_LWRX01000016.1, read on the forward strand.
CGTGCGGCAGGCCCTGGAAGCACCGCTGCGCGCGATTGTCTCCAACGCGGGTGAAGAGCCGTCCGTGGTGATCGCCAAGGTGCTCGAAGGCAAGGGCAACTTCGGCTACAACGCCGCCACCGGCGAATATGGCGACCTCGTGGAAGCGGGCGTGGTCGATCCGACCAAGGTCACGCGCACGGCGCTGCAGAACGCGGCATCGGTTGCCGGCCTGATCCTCACCACCGACGCGACCATTGCCGAAGCGCCGAAGGAAGAGAAGCCTGCGGCTGCGCCGGCACCGGAGCTCGACTACTGACCTGAGCAGTTGTGCTGCCATCCACCGGTCGGCTCGCCGGCCGGTGCAACTGCACTTCGGCATCGCAGGCTGTTTGCCGCGGTGCCGTTTTTTTTTGCGCCGCCGATACCGCACGCCCCTGTGGTCTTACCGCGCGTCCTGCGTGCCTTGTACGTTCTGCCCCTTCGCAGCGGGCGCCGCCGCACCGGTGTAGAAACCATCGAGCGCGTTGATCTCCGCATCCGTCAGCCGATGCGCGAGGGCGCGCATGATCGCGCCGTCATCATTGGCCCGTGTGCCCGCGCGGAACGCATTGAGCTGCGCGGCCACCATGCCCTTCGGATGCCCCGTGAGCGGCGGTAGGACCGGACCGCCGCCACCGCCGGATGCGCCATGGCAGTCGGCGCATGCGGGCAACGCGCGCGCGTTCTCGCCGGCCCAATGCAGCGTTGCGGCCGGGCCGGATGTTGGCAGCGTCGCCCCGGCGGGCCGCGGCGACGCCGCGTAGTACCGTGCGACGGCCGCGATATCGCTGTCGGCAAGTTCGTTTGCCACGGGCTGCATGATGGAAGACTGCCGCGCGCCGCTGCGGTAGTCGAGCAATTGCTTGACGATGTACTCGGCCGGCAGGCCTTCCAGCGTGGGAAACGGCTGCGGGGCAGGCGAGTTCGACCCATGGCAGCTCGCGCACGCTGGCGGCACGGCACCGTTGCCCTGCGTGACCAGCAGCCGCCCTCGTGCGGCGTCATCGCGCGGCGCGCCGGCCAGCAGCGCGGACCACGCTGCGGGTTTCGGTACGAAATCCGTGGCGCGGCGCACGACCGGCGCCGGTGGTTGGCCCCTCTCTTGCGGGGCCTGCGGTTTGCGCGGCAACGGCAAGCCGCGGTCTGACAGCACGGCATAAACGGCCACGCAAAGCGGCAGCGCAATGCCGAGCGAAGGCAGCAGCCACAGCGCGGTGGGCAATCGGCGCGATGCGGGCCGGCCGGCGCTCATACCAGCCCCTTTCCTGGCGACTTCAGATAGCGCGTGTTGATGGCCTCCGCAATCCAGTAGGCCATGGCGCCGACGGTGCCGGTCGGGTTGTAGTTGGAGTTCTGCGGGAAGAGGCTCGCCCCGGTGACGAACACGTTCGGCACGTCCCAGCATTGCCCGAAGCGATTCACGACGCTGGTGGCCGGATCGTCGCCGATGGCCGCGCCGCCGGTAAGGTGCGTGGACTGATAGCTCGTTGCCGTGTACGGGCGCTTGCGCGGGCCGGGCTCGGTGGCGACCACACCGTGCATGGTCTTGCCGATGGCATTGCCGCGCTCGGTCAGGAAGGCCGACATGCGGATGTCGTTGTCGGGAAAATCGTAGGTGATGCGCAGCAGCGGCTGGCCCCAGGCGTCGCGGTACGTCGGGTCGAGGTCGAGGTAGCCGCCGCGCGTGGGCATGGCCGAGCCGGTGATGGTGATCGATGCGGAGTGGTTGTAATAGCGCTTGACGGCCCGCTTCCATGCGCTGCCCCATTGCGGTGTGCCGTGCGGCGTCGGGTGGTAGCCGATGGGCGCGCCGCTGACGACCTGGATCTGGATGTAGCCGCCGCCGACGAAGCCGTGCGGCCCGTGGTCGAAGTTGTCGGCGCTGAAGTCGTCCATCGTCACGGCCGCCGCGCCGGCACCCATGAACGGGTTGAGCCAGGTCTTCTCGTCAAAGAACAGGTTCACGCCCGAGGTGGTCTGGTGCGTGTAGTTGCGGCCCACCACGCCTTGGCCGGTGGCAGGGTCGTACGGCCTGCCGATGCCCGACAGCAACAGCAGCCGCACGTTGTTGATGCTGAATGCGCACAGCACGACCATCTCCGCGGGCTGGAAGACCTCCTGCCCGGCGGCATCGACATACGTCACGCCCCGCGCGTGCCGGCGGGCCTGGTCGAGCTCCACCCTCAGCACCTGCGCATTGGTGCGCAATTCGAACGTGTTGAGTTTGAGCGCCGCCGGCAGCACGCAGACCTGCGGCGACGCCTTCGCAAAATGCTCGCACCCGAAGTTCGAGCAGAAGCCGCAATACACACACGGGTTCATCGCCAGGCCTTCGGTGTTGACATACGCGCGCGTGCACAGCGCAGACGGCTGGATATACGGGTGATAGCCCAGCGCCGCCGCGGCCGTGCCGAACAGCGCCGACGCATACGGCACCTTCATTGGGGGGTTCGGATAGGGCCGCGAGCGCCACGGCTCGAACGGGTTGCCGCCGGGCTGCAGCTGGCCCTTCAGGTTGCCGGCAAATCCGGAGGCGCCGATCAGGTAATCGAAACGGTCGTAGTACGGTTCGAGCTCGTCGTAGGTGAGAGGCCAGTCCTGGGCGGTGAGGTCGGCGTCGAAGATGTGCTCGCCGTAACGCTGGCGGTAGTGGCTGCGCAGTTTGAGATCGGTCGGGTCGAACCGGTAGTACGCGCCGGACCAGTGGTTGCCCGCGCCGCCCAGATGCGTGGCCGGATATGCAAACTGCCAGCGGCGCATCGGCAGCGCCACCTGGTCGGTGCGGTTGCGGAAGGTGAAGGTTTCGGTGGCCGTGTCCTGGTGCAGCGCATGCCGGCGCGCGTACTTCAGTTCGTCATGGATGGCCGGTGCCTGGAAGTCCGGCGACGGCCAGCGCGGCTGCCCGCGTTCGAGCACAACCACGCGCGAGGCGCGGGCGGCCATCTCCTTGCCGATGATGGCGCCCGTCCACCCGCCACCGATGATGACGGCATCCACTGCTGGCAGCGTCTTGCTCATTCGCCACCCCCGTTGGCGGCCGGCTGGCTGCGGCATACCGCGTTGCCGGCGAGCGCAACGAAGGCCACGGGCTGCGCCTGCACCTGGGACTGCGGTGGCGGCATGGCATGCCCATGCGCCGTGGCGATCGGCACGGGCGGCCGCGTGTAGGGCACGTTGTGGCGCTCGATGTCGTTGGCAAAGCTGGCCATCGCACCCGGAAAGCCGACGAGCTTCCAGCCGACCATGTTGCGGTTGCCGCCGTAGACGGGGTCCGAGAAGAAACCTTCGATGGCGCCGTCAAGCAACGCCTGGAAGAACACCGCGCTCGGCACGGCGCCCAGGTCGAGCTTGCCGGCTTCGGCCTCGCGCAGCATGGCGTCCTGCGTGGCGACATCGAGCTGCGCGAAGCGCCGGCCGCCATAGCGGCTTGCACACACCCGGTCCAGCCCGGCAAGCCCGAGGCGATAGCATTCGGCCGGCGTGAGCGCCAGCTGGTAGCCCTGTTCCGGCGTGCCTTGCTGGAAGGGACCGTGTCGATAGAAATTGGCGCCCTGCCCGAACGTGCCCGCCAGTTGCCGGTCGAGAAACGTCGTCACGCCGGCTTCCTTGGCGCCGGGGCCGAGTTCATCCGCCGGAATCAGCCGCGCGACGATGGCATCGACTGCCGCACGCTCGTCGACGTTGAAGAAGAGACTCACGTGTTCCGCCGCATCGGAGCCTGGCGTGGATGCGGCGGACTGCCCGGGCGATGGCCTGGTTGTGGGCGGATGCTGCGCGTCGGCAAACACCGCCGTCGAGACCGGAAGCGTGATGCCCAGGGCCTTCAGCAAGCGGCGTCGAACCGGTTTGAAGTCGTCGTCCATGTCTGCGCTCCGTGTTGCGGGGTCTTTGCTTCCCGCACGCGCGGGGCCGCGCAGCGTTGCAGCAAGAAGCGTGACAACGCCGCGCGCGAGCGGCACGCCGGGCACGCGCACTGCTTGTGTGCCGGCACGACATGGAGGCCGACATGCGCACGATGCAGCCAACACGGAAGGCAGCCGCCTTGTGGCTCGCGCTCTTGTGCGGCGTGGACGCGGCATTCGCGCAGGTACCGCCGGCGCCGGGGGCCGCCTCCGCGCCCCTTGCTGCGTCGGACGCACAGGCCACGCATGGCAAGCGCGGGCCGCGCACGCATCCAAAGGACGCTCGGCTGCCCACTGCGGCAGCGCCTTCCTCAACGGATGGCGCCGGCACCTCTGCAGGCTCGCGCGGCTCCGGTGGAAGCGACGGCCTGCCGGGTACCGGCGCTGCAGCCGGATCGGGCGGCTCGGCCGACATGCGCGGTGAGCCCGTGCGAAAGCCATGATGGGAAGACGACGTGGAGCCACGGTCCAGTCCGTTTCGCTACGCGAATCGCACCGTGAAAGACGCCCACGTCGGCGCTGCCGCACCAACGGCAGCCGGGCGTAGCAACCTGCACAGCAATCCTTAGAGAGACTGTCGCGCAAGCGACGGTCCGATTTCGTTCGCTTGTGGTCTTCATGGCGGGCCGGGCGGGGAGACCTTCGGGTCCGCCGGTCGTTCTCCAAGGGCCGGTTTGCTACCCGCGCCGTCAGGCCCGCCACCCCGTGTAGCAACCAGATGGGGAGCCTCCGATCCAACTTGGAGAGGCCGACATGCCATCTGTCAAAAGCGGGCACCGCCCCGTGTCGTACCCGTCTCCCCCGGCATCACCACCCAGCCCCCGCGCCCACGTCATCCGACACAGGCAGGCTCACCAAGAACCGCACCGACCTGAACGGCGCCATCGCGGCACAGGCGTATCTCCCTGGCGGCCTGTCAGACGTACAGGCCGTTTATGTGGCTGTCCGCAGTGGGCCGGAAGCGGCAGCCGGTCTTCGAGGGAAGGGGGCGCGGACGGGGGAGAGTTCAAGGTTGAGTGAATCTCGACAAACACCCCGGGCAATCCCCGTTCTTGAAATCGTCATACCCCATCCCTATAATTAGCACTCGCCGGGCAGGAGTGCTAACAACGGGCTCCGGCCCCCGATGCTTTCCCGATGCGCCGCGCTTGTGCGGCGCGTTTTTGTGAATAAACACTCACTTTGCATTGAGGAGTTTGTATGAACCTGCGTCCTTTGCATGATCGCGTGATCGTGAAGCGCCTGGACAACGAGACGAAGACCGCTTCCGGCATCGTCATCCCCGACGCCGCCGCAGAAAAGCCGGATCAAGGCGAAGTGCTGGCCGTCGGCCCGGGCAAGAAAGACGACAAGGGCAATGCGATCGCGCTGGATGTGAAGGTCGGCGACCGCGTGCTGTTCGGCAAGTACGCCGGCCAGACCGTCAAGGTGGATGGCCAGGAAGTGCTGGTCATGCGTGAAGAAGACATCATGGCCGTGGTGGCGAAGTAAGCGTGCGCTCGGTCGCAACGGCTTACCAGTAAACGGTTTTCCTTGCTCGCACAACGGTGCGGGCAACACCCAAGATTTCGGAGATTCTCAAGATGGCAGCTAAAGACGTAGTGTTCGGCGATGCCGCACGTGCCAAGATGGTCGAAGGCGTGAACATTCTCGCCAACGCCGTGAAGGTGACCCTGGGCCCGAAGGGCCGCAACGTGGTGCTGGAGCGCAGCTTCGGTGGCCCGACCGTGACCAAGGACGGTGTGTCGGTCGCCAAGGAAATCGAGCTGAAGGACAAGCTGCAGAACATGGGCGCGCAAATGGTCAAGGAAGTCGCTTCCAAGACCAGCGACAACGCCGGTGACGGCACCACCACCGCAACGGTGCTGGCCCAGTCGATCGTGCGCGAAGGCATGAAGTACGTTGCCGCCGGCATGAACCCGATGGACCTGAAGCGCGGCATCGACAAGGCCGTGGCAGCCGCCGTCGAAGAGCTGAAGAAGATCAGCAAGCCGACGACGACCAGCAAGGAAATCGCCCAGGTTGGCGCCATCTCGGCCAACAGCGACGAATCCATCGGCCAGCGCATCGCTGAAGCCATGGACAAGGTCGGCAAGGAAGGCGTGATCACCGTGGAAGACGGCAAGTCGCTGGCCGACGAGCTGGACGTCGTGGAAGGCATGCAGTTCGACCGCGGCTACCTGTCGCCGTACTTCATCAACAACCCG
>NZ_LWRX01000095.1:0-107844 GCF_001683835.1 Ralstonia sp. RL
AGGCATGCAGTTCGACCGCGGCTACCTGTCGCCGTACTTCATCAACAACCCGGAAAAGCAGGTTGTCCAGCTGGACAACCCGTTCGTGCTGCTGTTCGACAAGAAGATCAGCAACATCCGCGACCTGCTGCCGGTGCTCGAGCAAGTGGCCAAGGCCGGCCGTCCGCTGCTGATCATCGCTGAAGACGTCGAAGGCGAAGCCCTGGCAACGCTGGTGGTGAACAACATCCGTGGCATCCTGAAGACCGCTGCCGTCAAGGCTCCGGGCTTCGGCGACCGCCGCAAGGCCATGCTGGAAGACATCGCCATCCTGACGGGCGGCCAGGTCATCGCTGAAGAAGTCGGCCTGACGCTGGAAAAGGCAACCCTGAACGACCTGGGCCAAGCCAAGCGCGTCGAAATCGGCAAGGAAAACACCACGATCATCGACGGTGCCGGCGATGCCAAGAACATCGAAGCGCGCGTCAAGCAAGTGCGTGCCCAGATCGAAGAGGCGACCTCGGACTACGACCGTGAGAAGCTGCAAGAGCGCGTGGCCAAGCTGGCTGGCGGTGTTGCCGTGATCAAGGTTGGCGCTGCCACCGAAGTCGAAATGAAGGAAAAGAAGGCCCGCGTGGAAGACGCGCTGCACGCTACGCGCGCTGCCGTGGAGGAAGGCATCGTGGCTGGCGGCGGTGTTGCGCTGCTGCGTGCCCGCGCTGCCATCTCGAACCTGCAAGGCGACAACGCTGACCAGAACGCCGGCATCAAGATCGTGCTGCGCGCGATGGAAGAGCCGCTGCGCCAGATCGTCACCAACGCTGGCGAAGAAGCGTCGGTCGTGGTGGCGAAGGTCATCGAAGGCAAGGGCAACTACGGCTACAACGCCGCCACCGGCGAGTACGGCGACCTGGTCGAAATGGGCGTGCTGGACCCGACCAAGGTGACCCGCACCGCGCTGCAGAACGCCGCTTCGGTTGCATCGCTGATGCTGACGACGGACTGCGCCGTGTCCGAACTGCCGAAGGACGATGCAGCTCCGGCAATGCCGGGCGGCATGGGTGGCATGGGCGGCATGGACGGCATGATGTAATTTGCCTGTCCGGCAGACCGGCCCGACCGCTGGATCTTCCGGTGGTCGTTCCAGAGAAGAACCCCGTGGGTGCGAGCCCGCGGGGTTTTTTGTTGCCCGCGCGCCGGCGCTTTGTTAAGGCGCTGTTAACGGTGCCGGGCGGCCGGTTCGCTACAATCGGCCCACCCGTGGCCAAGCGGGACATCACAACAACTCAGGGAAGGGAACAAGATGAACGACATCGCCAGCGAGTCCGTCCTGGGCAGCGCGCCCGCTCCGGCAGTCCCGCGGCCGCTGCGCCTGCGCTTTATCGGCAGCGGTTCGGAATACTTCCGCATCTGGATCGTCAACCTGCTGCTGACCATCGTCACGCTGGGCATCTACTCGGCCTGGGCCAAGGTACGCACGCTGCAGTATTTCTATCGCAACACGCAACTGGCAGGGTCGAGCTTTGATTACCACGGCAGCCCGATCGCCATTCTCAAGGGCCGGGCGATCATCTTCGTGCTGGCGTTGGCGTTCAATGTGCTGAGCCATTCATCGCCGGTGCTGGGCTTGGTGTTCCTCGTCTTGCTGGCGGCGGTGTTCCCGTGGCTGCTGGTGCGCTCGCTGCGGTTCCGCATGGCCAACTCGAGCTATCGCGGCCTGCGCTTTGCCTTTGCGGGCAAGGATGCCGAGGGCTACATGGTGTTCCTGGTGTGGCCGATCCTGAGTGTGTTCTCGCTGTATCTGCTGGCGCCGCTGGCGCATCAGCGCTTCAAGCGCTATCAGCACAAGAACACGCGCTTCGGCACCACGCCGTTTGATTTTTCCGGCACGCCGGGCAACTTCTACGGCGTGTACCTGCGCACGTTCGGCCTGGCGGTGCTCGCACTTGTGGTGGCATTTGGCGTCCTGCTGCTGCTGGGTGTCTCGGTCGGCAAGGGGCATGGCAGCGCCGGCCGTATCCTCGCCATCGGGCTGACGGTCGTGCTGACCTACGCGGCGATGCTGTTTCTCACCCCGTACTTCATGTCGCGCCTGCAGAACGTGGTGTGGAACCACACGACGCTGGGTGCGCACCGTTTCCAGAGCCAGGTGGGCGCAGCGAAGCTGTTCTGGATTTTCATCTCGAACGCCGTGCTGACCGTGATCACCGTCGGGCTGTTCACGCCGGTTGCACGCGTACGCACGCTGCGCTACAAGCTCGATTCGGTGACGATGCTGGCGGCCGGTTCGCTCGATACCTTTGTCGCCGGCGAGACCGCCAAGGTCGGCGCGCTGGGCGACGCCGCCGTGGATTGGTACGACATCGACATCGCCCTGTAACCGCGCAAGGCCCCGCCCGTGATTCTCGCCACCTACTTTGACGGCCGCACCTCGCGCGCGCAACCGGTGCGCCTCGCCGTCGAGGCGGGCGAGGCGGTGCTGTTCGACCCCGAGGGCACGCCATTGCGCCGTGCGCCGCTTTCCACGCTGCGGGTGTCGGAGCGCGTCAAGCATGCGCCGCGCCTGATCACGTTTGCCGACGGGGCCTTCTGCGAGATCGGCGACGCGGCCGAACAGGCGGCGCTCAATGCGCTGCTGCATCGCACGGGATATCACGAAGGCTGGGTGGTGCTGGCGCAGAACAGCTGGAAGCTTGCTCTGGGTGCGCTCGTGGCCATGATTCTGGTGCTCGTGCTGGGCTACCGGTACGGCCTGCCGTGGGGCGCCAAGGTGGTGGCGAACCTCGTGCCGCAACGTGTGGAGACGCAGCTCGGGCACGGCACGCTGCGGGCGCTGGACGAGCGCTGGCTCGAGCCGAGCAAGCTGCCGGCAGCGCAGCAGCAGCGCATCCGCGCGCGCTTTGCCGCACTGCGCACGCCGCACGAGGCCACGCACACCTACAACATCGTGTTCCGCGACGCGGGCAAGCTGGGCGCGAACGCCTTCGCGCTGCCCGGCGGCGACATCATCTTGACCGACGCCCTGGTGACGCTGGTGGGCGAGGGCGATGGTCTCACCGGTGTGCTGGCGCATGAGGCGGGCCACGTGGAGTACCGCCACGGGCTGCGTCAGCTGATCCAGTCATCGGCGATCGGCGCCACGGCGGCGCTGCTGTTTGGCGATGTGTCCAGCATTCTGGCCGGCGTGCCGGCGGCGATGCTCACCCTGCGCTACTCCCGCGACTACGAGCGTGACGCCGATCGCTACGCCGCCAGGATGCTGCAGGAGAACGGCCTGTCCGTCGGTGCGTTTGCCGACGTGCTGCAGGCACTCGAAGACACGCACGCCGGCACGCGCAAGGCGGATGCCAACAAGAAGCGCGATGCGGCCCGCGATGACGACGCCTCGGCGTTCTTCTCGTCGCATCCGCTCACGCGCGAGCGCATCGAGACGCTGCGGCGTTTTGATCGGACGCATGGTGCCAGCGACGGCGAGGCCGACTGACGCACCGGCGTGCCTTCAGCGGAACGTCCAGCACCGGTGCAGCACGAAGGTCAACGGCGGCACTGTCGCCAGGATGGCCGTCAGCCCGATCCAGTAGCTTTGGCCCAGCGTCTGGGCCGTCCAAGAGATCGCCAGCGTCAACGCGAGGCCCAGCAGCGAAACGGCGTAGAAGCGCAGGAAATTGGCGCCGCCCGGCTTGGCCGAAAAGCTCCACAGCGCATTGAGCAGGTAGGAGCACACATTGGCGCACACAAATGCCACGCCATTGGCTGTCACCTGAGACGCCGACACTCCGTTGATGAGCGCGGTGGCGATCGCCACGTGCACGCCGGTGGCCACCACGCCCGACACCCCAAAACGGAAGATGCGCATCAGCATGGCCGGATCCGGCAGCCAATGCGCCAGAGGCGGCGGCAGCCTGCCAGCCAATGCGGCCATGACGCTGGATTCGGTTTGTCGCATGATGTGGCTCCGTTGCTTCAGCGGCGCGTGGCGTGGCTGCGTTGGCGTTCGCCGTGCGGCTGGCGTGTGCGCGCGCTGGCAATCGGGATGACCTGCCGGCTGCCATTGCCGGGGACGCGGCTGCGCGGCCGGCGCTCCTGGTAGCGGCGTTTGACGAGATAGATCGGTCGGCCCTTCGCTTCATCGTAAATGCGGCCGACGTATTCGCCGATCATTCCCAGGCCGATCATCTGCAGCCCGCCGAAGAACAGCATCAGCGACAGCTCCGAGGCGTAGCCCGGCACCACCACGCCGAAGATCATCGTGCGCAGGATGATGAATGCGCCATAGCAGAACGCCAGCGCAGCAACGAGCGCACCGAGATACGTCCAGCTACGCAACGGCAGCGTGCTGAAACTCGTGATGCCTTCCAGCGCGAAGTTCCACAGCCGCCAGCCAGAAAATTTTGACGTGCCCGCGCTGCGTTTCTCGCGCTCGTACTGCACGATGACCGTGCTGAAACCGACCCATGCAAACAGGCCCTTCATGAAGCGGTGCCGCTCCGGCAGTTGCTTGAGCGCGTTGACCACGGCGCGGTCCATCAGCCGGAAGTCGCCCACGTTCTCAGGCAGCTTCAGGTCGGATAGGCGATTGTGGATGCGGTAATAAGCGGCGGCGGTCACGCGCTTGAGGAACGAATCGCAGGCGCGGTTGGCACGCTGGGCCAGCACGACTTCGGCGCCTTTGCGCCAGTGCGCGACCAGCGTGGGGATCAGCTCCGGCGGATCCTGCAGGTCCGCATCGATGGGGATGACGGCATCGCCCTGCGCGTCGTCCAGGCCGGCGGTCAGTGCCGCTTCCTTGCCGAAATTGCGGGTCAGATCGACCACGCGTACGCGCGGGTCGGCATGCGACACGGCGACGAGCTTGGCGAGCGTGTCGTCTGCACTGCCATCGTTCACGCACACGATCTCGAACTGCATGCTGTCGATCGATTCCAGGATCGGCACCACGCGGGCGAAGAAGAGGTGCAGCGCATCGCCTTCGTTGTAGAACGGTACGACGAGGGAAAGCAGAGGCGCGTCGTGTGGGTCTTGATGATTCGGTTGCATGACTTCCCCCAAGAACTCTGATGACGATATGCAGACCTATGACGGGTCTGTCGATGCTTATGCGGTGGTGCGTGCGTTCGCCGCTGCCGGCATGGCTGTCGCAGCCGGCAGGCCGGAGTTGGCGCTGGTGGCGGTGTGCACGCGTGCGTGCGTGAGCGTTCGGTGCACGGTCATCGCCATCATCGCCACCAGGAAAAACGGCCCGACCTGCGGTAGCTGGAACAACGGATTGGTGAATTCGAATACCGGCAACAGCCATGCCGCAACCAGCAGCCCGCGCTCCATGCCCGACAGGCCGAAGCGAATGCCATGGCTGACGTAGCCCGCGATCGCCACGACGAGCCACGTGAGTTCATACGCCCGCACATAAGGCGAGATGAGCAGCGTGGCAGTTGCCAGCGCAGCAACACGCAGCCCGGTATCGCTCGTGCGGCGCCACACGATGGCGGCGGCAAGCGTTGCCAGTACGGCCACCGACATTTGAATCGCATAGGCCAGCTTGATACCGATGCCGGCTGCGCGCGCCGCCGCGAGGAAAGTCGGCATGACATACCACGCGGTGCCGCCGTGTTCGACGAGGTTGGTCTCGGCCCAGTGCGCGCTCCGGATGAAGGCGGGCACGGTGTCCCAGCCGCAGACGGCAACGCTGATGGCGGCGAACAGAACCGCGGTGACTGCCGCGCTGGCCATCGTCTTCCATGCGCGGGTGACGAGCAGCACCACTGGAAACAGCAGCGCCAGTTGCGGCTTGATGGCGAGCAGGCCCATGGCGATGCCGGCCAGCACGGGCCGCTTGTCGAGCCATGCCACGGCCGTAGCGGCCAGCCCCGCGGTGAGCATGGAGTTCTGCCCCATCAGCACCGTCACGAACACGGCCGGCGAGCTGACCACCGACATCCACGCGTGCTGGCGCGCATCCACCTTGTCACCAAGCAGCCGGGTTGTGGCCTTCACATACAAGCCGCCGGTGGCGAGCATGAACAGCAGATAGCTCGGCCACAGCGGCAACAGCGACAACGGCAGCACCACCAGCAGGAAGGTCGGCGGATAGAGCCACGGCAGGATGCGCTCGCTGCCCGCTTCCAGCGTGCCGAACTGGTTGATCACCACCATGATCTTGTCGATGTCGTAGGCGTCGAGCGGGTGACCATGGAGGGCGATGTGCGACGCGCCCCAGAACACCGAGAAGTCTGACCCTGGCCCGGTAATGCGCGTATCCGTGAAGCCGTTCGTCACCCACGCACCCAGCGTGAAGATCAGCAGGAAGACAGCGAGCGCCAGCTTGCTGCCTTTGCGCACGGTGCCGGCGTTGATCCAATGACGATCGGCCACCGGCTGCGTGTGTTGCTGTTGATTCGACTGGACCATGGCGCCTTCCCCGTGAATGGTCTGTGAGCCTAGTTTGCGAGGCGCGGCGGCACATAGGCGCCGTAGTTCGTGCCGGAACCGCCGCCACTGACTTTCGTGTTGGTAGTGAAGTTGCCCTCGATGTAGGAATGCGATCCGTTGGTGACGACCTTTGTGATCGTGAAGCCGGCAAACGCCACCACAGGCGAACTTGAGCCGGGCACAACGTTGGCCACCACGGGCATCGTCACGGTGTACGGAAGCGACGGGATTGCGTTGTAGACGCTGGTCTTCACCCCGGTTGAGATGTTGATGCTGTCGCCAACGTTGATCGTTGTCGGGTTGCCGCTGCTAACCAGTCCCTTCTCGGTGTTCGCATCGGTAGGGCCGTTGAAACCCGTCCACTCGCCACTGGCGCAAGTGCCACTGCCCGATCCATAACTGGTGTTGATCTGAAGGACCTTTGGCTGGCCGGTCGCCGGGTCGTTGATGGGCTGGTTGGTGGTGGAGTTCCAATACAGATCGAACAGGCACTTGTTGAGTGCCACCGGAAACAGCGCCCCCGGGTTGGCCGTGCCCGGCGCGGCAATGACAGCGACCGCCGTGGCGCGGATGTCCGCCGTGCCGCCGCCAAACACCCACGTCAACCAGCCTTTGACGGCGCCACCGTTGACGCCCGATGCGCGCGTAATGGTCACTTGCACGCCTGGCACGTCGTTCTTCCCCGGTGTGATGCTCTGCGCTTGCATGCCGGCCGGGGTGCCGGTCAGATTCCAGTAGCCGGCCGTGACCGTGCCGGTGGCGAGCTTTGTGCCATCGGAAGCATTGAGCGTGACGGCGTTGGTGCCCTTGGTGACGGCGTTGCTCCACTGCGGCGTGGGGCTGATCGGGTTGAGCCCCGCCGCGCCTGCCAGTGCCGCCGCGTCCGCCGCGTTCTGCAGCTCATTGCGCACCACATACAGGTGCGCCACGTCGACGGCGATCGCACCGATCGACAGGAAGACAACCAGCAGCATCGGGGCAATCATTCCGACCGCGCCGCGTTGCCGTAGAGAGAGGGCTTGCTGGGTCATGGCATACCTCGCACAGTGCAGGAGCTGCGGGCTATTCGCAGAGCATGGTGGTCTGCGCGCTCATCGCCAGCGATCCTGTAAATGGCGCCAGCTTGCCGAGCACGAGGCCCGTGAACGTGTACGACACCGTCACCGTGAGTGGATTGCCGGAGGCCGAGCAGGTCGTCACCGCGCCCACCGTGCAGTTGGCTGCGGCACCGAACGTCACCAGTCGGTTCTGGCAGTAGTTGGTCGCCACGCTCTGGATCTTCGTGCTCGTGGGCACAGGGTTGCTGAACACCACGCCCGCGCGCGCGGCCTCGCGGCTGGCGTTGGTGATGACCGCCTTGTCGTACCACGCCGCGCCAAATTCGACGATGCCGAACACCACCAGCAGCAGGATCGGAAAGACCAGGGCGAACTCGACGCCGGCCGCGCCGCGCATCTTGCGCGTGCGGGCAGGGCGGTGCGCGGTACGTTGGGAGGCACGGGAGCGCATGATGGTCTCCTTGAAGCGATGGCGGGTCGGCTGTCTGACTTCGATTTACTGTTGGGCCGCGACCGAACGCAGTGCGCCGATCACCTGGATGGCTGCGGGGCCCAGCAGCACGACAAACAGCGACGGGAAGATGCAGAAGATCAGCGGGAAGAGGATCTTGGTGCCGATCTTGGCGGCGCGTTCTTCGGCCAGCATGTGGCGCTTGGTGCGCAGCATGTCCGAATGCACACGCAGCGATTCGGCCACGCTGGTGCCGAAGCGGTCGGCCTGGATCAGCATGGCCACCAGCATGCTGACGTCTTCCACGCCGGTGCGGGCGGCGAGGTTGCGCAGGGCTTTTTCCCGTGCGAGGCCGGCCCGCAGTTCGAGTGTCAGTAGTTCGTACTCTTCGGCCAGCGCGGGGCGCGCGGTCCGCATTTCTTCCACCACGCGCAGCACGGCGGCATCCAGCCCGAGGCCCGCTTCCACGCACACCATGATGAGGTCCAGGCTGTCGGGAAACGCTTCGAAGATGTCGCGCTGGCGGCGGCGGATCTTTGCGCGCAGCACGATGTTTGGTAGGTAGAAGCCCAGCAGCGCGGCACCGAACAGCACGCTCAGGAATTCGTTCTGATGGTTGGCGTCAAAGCGGCCCAGCAGCGCCAACGACAGCAGCAGCGGCAGCCCGATCGCCAGCAGCGTCTTGATGCCGAAGTAGATGGCGGGTGCATCCGGCGAGCGCCAGCCGGCATGCACGAAGCGCGTGCGCAGGTCGGAAGATTCCCAGCCATCCTTGGGTAGCGACGCCTTGGCCAGCGGCTTGGCGATCCGGCTGATCTTGTGCAGCCAGTCGTTGGAAGTGTCCTGCGGCACGAGGCTGGGCGCTTCACGGTCGATCTGCCCGAGACGCCGCTGCAGCGCACTCGGGCGCAGCACATTGAGCGCCACCAGCACCGCGCCAAAGACGATGATGAACGTGCCGCCAAGCAAGACTGTCTGTGCGATCTGCATGTTCGTTCAGGGTTGCCCCCGCCTCCGAATTCTGTTCTGTGCTCTATGGCGCCGTGTCGTGTCAGATGTGGATGCGTACGATCTGGCGGATCCACAACACGCCGACGCAGGTCATCACAATGGCCGACCACATCATCTGAATGCCCGTTGGGTCTTTCCACAGCGTGGACATCAATTCCGGGTTCAACTGGTAGACCACCAGTGCCATGCCCGGTGGCAGCGCGGTCAGGATCCAGCCGCCGAGGCGGCCCTCTGCCGACAGCACGCGCACCTTGTCGAGCAATTGCAAGCGCTTGCGAATGAGGGAGCCCACGTTGTCCAGGATCTCGGCCAGGTTGCCGCCGGATTCGCGCTGGATGAGGATGGCGATCACCAGGTAGCGCAGGTCGTCCACCGGCACGCGGTCGATCAGGCCGGCGAGTGCGTCGTTCAACGAGACGCCGTAGTTGATCTGGCTGAACACCATCGCCAGCTCGGCGCCGATCGGCTGCGGCAGTTCATCGCCCGCCATCTCCAGCGCGCTCGGCAGCGAGTGGCCGGCACGCAGCGCGCGGCTGATCAGGTCGGTGGCTTCCGGCAGTTGCGCTTCGAGCTTCATCAGCCGGCGCGTGCGTCGATGCAGCACGTAGAACAGCGGCAGCGAGGCGCCCGCAGCGGCCAATGCGAGCGAGGCGACCCACGGCGGATTGAGCGGCGAGATGCCGATGAACACCACCACGGGCACCGCAAGCGTCAGCGCCAGAAACCGGGCGACGGACCAGTCCAGCCCCGATTGCAGCAACAGCAGGTCGAGCCGATTGACGCGTGGCAGCCGGCCGAGCAGTGCCGCCACTTCGGGCGATTCCGCCAGCACGCGCTGCTTGAGGATGCTCTCGTCGGCGCCGTGCCGTGCGCTGCTGAGAAGCGCCATCTTCAGCCGCTGGCTCAGGCGCTTGGCGGTCTGGCTGTGGCGGCTGTCCCACCACAGATACGCAGCGGATACGCCCAGCACAATGGCCACGAAAACCGAGAGCGTGAAACCGATCACCATGGTGTCCATGTCGGTTCTCCTTTAGACCTCGTATTGCACCGAGGGGTCGTACAGGGTTTCCGGCAGATGGATGCCGAAGGCCTGCAGACGTTCCGAGAACTTGGGCCGCACGCCCGTCGCGCAGAAGTGGCCCTTGATGCGGCCGTCCGCGTCGATGCCCTTGCGGCGGAAGGTGAAGATCTCCTGCATGTTCACGACTTCGCCTTCCATGCCGGTGATCTCCTGCACGCTCACCAGCTTGCGATTGCCGTCGGTCAGGCGCGTCACCTGGACGACCACCGTCAATGCCGAGGTGATCTGCTGGCGCATCGTCCTGGGCGGCAGTTGCAGGCCCGCCATGCTGACCATGTTCTCGAGCCGCGTGAGTGCATCGCGTGGTGTGTTCGCGTGAATGGTGGCGAGCGACCCTTCGTGGCCCGTGTTCATCGCATGCAGCATGTCGAGCGCTTCGGCACCGCGCACTTCGCCGAGGATGATGCGATCGGGCCGCATCCGCAGGGCGTTCTTCACCAGCGAGCGTTGCGTGATCTCGCCGCGGCCTTCGATGTTGGCGGGGCGCGTTTCCAGGCGCAGCACATGGTTCTGACGCAGTTGCAGTTCGGCCGCATCTTCAATGGTGACGATGCGTTCGCTTGCCGGGATGTAGCCCGACAGGATGTTCAGCAGCGTGGTCTTGCCGCTGCCCGTGCCGCCCGAGATCAGGATGTTCAGCTTGGCCTTGACCATCGCATCGAGCAGCTGCGCCATTTCCGGTGTCATCGTGCGGAAGTTGACCAGGTCCTGGATCGTCAGCGGGTTGACGGAAAAGCGCCGGATCGACAGCAGCGGCCCATCGATCGCCGACGGCGGAATGATCGCGTTGATGCGGGAGCCATCGGGCAGCCGCGCATCGACCATCGGGCTCGATTCATCGATGCGGCGGCCAACGCGCGACACCATCTTTTCAATCACGCGCATCAGGTGCGCGTCGTCGTGGAACGTCACGCTGGTCAGCTCGAGCTTGCCGCGGCGTTCGACGTACACATACTTGTGCGTGTTGACGAGGATGTCGGAGATGGTCGGGTCGGCCAGCAGCGGTTCGAGCGGCCCGTAGCCGAGCATCTCGTCCTGCACGTCGGAGACGAGGCGGCGGCGTTCGCTCTCATTGAGCTGGTGCTTGCCTTCATCGACGATGCGCTCGACCAGTTGCGCCAGCTCGCGCTTGATCTGCTCGGGCGTGAGCTGCTGCAGGCGGCTCAGTTCCACGCGGTCGATGATGATCTGGTGCACGTCCTGCGCCACTTGCTGATAGGCCGCGCTGGTGTGGCCATTCGAGCCGTTCGCGTTCGTCACGCGTTGCGGTAGCGCCTCGCCGGCTTGCTGAAAGAGTTGTTCTCGCAGTGACATGATGGGCTCCACGCGATCGAGGGTTAGAGACGTGTCGGGCGCCTGTCAGGCCCGCACCGGCGCCGGTACATGGTTGGCATGGCCGAACAGCTTGCGCAGCAGGCCGTCGCGCTGCGGCTGCGTGGCAGGGAAGAGCTGCCGCGCCATGTCCGTCAGCGCGCGGCTGATCGGGCTGTTCTCGGCCACGTCCAGGACTGGGCGGCCCTCGTTGACAGAGTCGCGCACGGTGGCCGGGTCATACGGCAGCACATGCGAGACCGGCATCCCGAAGGCGCTTTCCAGGGTGTTCTGCGTGAAGGGCACGCGCTTCTCGTACTGATTGACGATGAGTTTCAGCCGTTCTGCGCGATAACCGAGCGAGTGGCAGATCTCCATCAGCCGGCGGCCGGCACGCAGGTAGGCGAGATTCAGTTGCAGCACGGCGTAAATCGCGCTGCTGTGGTCCAGCACCAGGATCGACGCCGGGTTGATGTCCTGCCCGAGGTCGAACACGACCACGTCGTACATCGATGCGGCGAGCGTCAGCAGGCGTTCCAGATGCATCGCCTTGATCTCGCCGGCCTTGATCGGGTCACCCGCGCCGGCCAGCACGTCGAAGTCGGGGCCGACATGCGTGACACAGGTATCGAGCAGGGCGGCATCGAGCCGGTCGATCTGGTTGCAGACATTGGCCAGCGTTGCCGGCGGGGTCTGGTCCGTCACCAGGAAGGCGGCGTCGCCGTATTGCTGGCAGAGATCGACGAGCAGCACATGCTTGCCGTGCCGTGCGCTGAGCACATGCGCAAAGTTGGCGGCGGTGAAGGTGGTACCGCTGCCGCCCTTGCACGACAGGAACGACAGCACCTGGCCCTCGTTGCGCGAGCCGGACAGCGCGTGGCTCGTGCAGCGTTGCAGCTCGTCGCGAAACTCGTGCGCGTCGGGCGGCCACGGCAGCACGCACTGCACACCCGCGCGCATGGCCCGCATCAGCAGGTCGGCGGACGGGTTTTCCGTCAGCAGCATGCAGAGCGTGTCGGGGCGGTCCGTCGTCAGGCGGCGCAGCTGCTGGATGTCGTCGGCGCTGAAGGTGGCAGCCTCCAGGATCAGCAGATCCGCGCCCTGCGCAAGCCCTGGCTTACCGAGTGCCTGGGCGGGCGCGGCGCACGTGCGGTGAACGACGTGGCTGGTGGCCTGTGCGATCAGCCCCGCGAGGTATTGCAGGTGCGATTCGTCGGCGGATACGAGAGCGATCTTGGCCATGGCCGGGCTCCTGTGAGCGTCTGGTGACGCGCCGCGGGTGGCGGCGCGTTTTCCTCTTTCAGCGTTCTTGCGTGGTGCGATCTACCGGTCTTCCGAACTCAGGCTCCTGCCCGATCCCACACCCACCGTGAAGGCGCTGACATCGGCTGACGGCTTGACGAACTGGGTGTTGTAGCGGTCCATGGCGGCGGTGGCGGCACGTCCGTCCACGCCCGTGACCGGGTTGGTGTTGGCCGATGCACTCGGGTTGAGCGTCTGCATGGCCCGCACCGAGCGGACGGCCTCACCGAAGTGTTTGTCGTACTCCGGGGTGGTCGTCATGCAGCCAGCCAGGGTGAGGGCGATTGCGCTGCAGCGTCCGGCCCGCGCCAGCTTCGAGGTGATGTTCATGATCGTCTCCTTGAAGGTTGCGATCGGGTCAATCGTGGAAGGGCTGTTCGCCCATCGACACGAAGCGGCGTGCCTTCGGTGCCGGCGCGATGGGAGCCGGCGCGGGCGGTGTGCCGTTGTGGGCCGGTGCAGCAGGTACCGTGGCGGCTGCGGGGGCTTGCGCTTCGGCTGCGGTGTCGGCTGCAGCCGAAGCGCTCGCGGTGGGGGCTGGCGCTTGAACAGGTTGGGCTGCGGGCGCTGCAGGTGCAGCTTCGGCAGCCTTCGGTGCCGGCAGTGAGGAAGCCGGGGCGGCCATCGCGGCCGGTGCCTTGACCGGCTTGGCCTTGTGCCCTTCCATGTTGCCGTTGAGCAGGATCTCGCCCGTGTTGACCTGACCGAACGTATCCGTCGGCAGCGGGTAATCGGCGGGCAGCGGCTTGACCAGGCGCGGGGTGACCACGAACACCAGCTCCGTCTGGTCCTGCTGGAAGCTTGTGCTGCGCGCCAGCGCACCGATTACCGGCAACTCGCCGACACCGGGGATGGCCTTCAGGCTGCCCGTGATGTTGTTCTTGATCAGCCCGCCGATGGCAAAGCTCTGGCCGTCATGCACCTGCAGCGTGGTGGAAGCGCGCCGGGTGGTGATCAGCGGCAGGATCTGCGTGTTGTTGGTGTTGGGTGAGGTCACCGATACACCGGTCGGAGAGAGCTCCGAAACTTCCGGTGAAACCTTCAGGTTGATGCGGCCGTTTTCCATCACCGTGGGCGTAAAACGCAGGCCCACGCCGAACGTTTCTTCCTGCAGCACGATGGTGGAGACACCGCCCACCGCAGCCCCTTGCGCGACAGGAATGAAGATCTTGCCGCCGGCAAGGAAGCTCGCTTCCTGACCGCTGATCGCCATCAGGCTCGGCTCTGCCAGCACCTTGACGAGCCCGTCGCCCTTCTGCGCATCCAGGGCGAACTTCAGCGGCAGGCGGTTGTTCTTGCTGAAGTTGACGATGTCGTTGGAGCCCGAGAGGAAGTTGGCGAGCGCGCCGACCGACCAGCTGCCGAAGGCACCGGCCACATTGAGCGCCGAGCCCATCTGGTCGATCAGGGTCTTGGAGACTTCCGCCACCTTCACTTCCAGCATCACTTGTTGCGGGGCTTCGACCGCCATCATGTTGATGATGCGTGGGCTGCGCAGCGGCGCGCCGTTCTGCCCGCCTGCATTCATCTGGCCGGTGGCTTGTTGACCACCGCCGCCTTCTTCTCGCACGGGGCCGCGCGCCTGACGCGTGACAAACGCATTGGCGATGTCGACGATCTTCTGCGCCTGCACCGAATCGCTCACCGTGCCGCCCAGCACGATGCTGTCGGCGGCGGCAGAGACTTCAACGTTCTTCGCGCCCGGCACCAGGCGGCGCAGCGCGGCTTGCAGGCCGGCCGGGTCTGCGCCCACCGACACATCAATGACCGTGCACGATCCGCTGCGGCCCTGCACGATCATGTTCGTGGAGCCGACTTCCAGCCCCAGCACGTACAGCGTCTGCGGCGACACCAGCATCGCCTGCACCACGCGGGGGTTGCCGACGGTGCGGCTGCGTACGGCTTCCGGCAGCTGCACCATCGTCGATTTGCCGATGGGGACGGTCACCTCGCTGTGTTCGCGCATGGCGCCGGTGCAGTTCGGCCCCTTGGGTGCCGAATCGCGGCTGGCTTCTGCGTTGCTTGCGCTGCCGATGGTCAGCTGGATCGGCCCGCTGGCCGACATGCGCATCGGCTTGGCTGGCGCCGCCGCGTTATTGGTCAGGATGGCGGATTCCACACCGACCTGCGCGTGCGCCGCACCTGCCCAAAGCCCCGCCAACATGGCCACTGCGGTTGCAGTCGCCTTCATGTACGTCCCCATGCAGCGTGTCTCGCCGCGTTGCGTGATGAGTCGGTTCATGGTGATCCCCCAGATTGGTTGTTCTGCAAGACAAGGCCGGTTATGTGTTGCCTGTGACCGTGCCGGAGCCCTCTTCCTGGGGCCTTTGGTCTGTTCTTCCTGTTGTGTTGTTGATCGTTGCCCGTGACTTTTGGGTGATGCGCTTCGCTTCAGAAGCACTCGGCGCCGCGATCCACGCCGGCAATCACGCCGATGCAGTTGCCGGGTGCGCGCTGCGCAGCAGCCACGCGGCGTACCACCTGCACCGTCTTGACCACCGGCACCGCCACGGCCGCCGTGATCTTGGGCTCCTTGAGCAGCGTGCTCTTGGTCGCGCCGGTGGTGTCGGCGGGTTGCGGGTCGATCTGGTTGCGCAGCACCAGCGAGAGCGTGCCCACGCTGCGTGCGAGGTCGAGCTTCTCGGCTTGTTCCGGTGTGACTTCCAGCGTGACGGCGTTCACGACCTTGGGCTTGGTGTCGTCGCGGTTGACCTCTTGCGCGACGGCCAGCACCAGGATCTTTTCCAGCACGATCTTCGAGATCGACTGATCGGACCGATCGCTCGCCGCTGCCTTGCCGTCTTTGTTGTCTTGCAGCGTGTTGACGATGATGTCGACGTAGCTGCCCGGCAGCGCGAAGCCCGCCACGCCCACCACGTCATTCACCCGTACGGTGATGGCGCGCTTGCCTTCGGCAATGACGGCCGACAAGCCGCCTGCCGTGCCCTGCGGCGTGAGCTTCGATTCCAGTACCGGCTCGCCGCGCGTCAGGCTGGCGCGCACGACGCGGCCGCTGAGCGCTTGCGCGTCGGAGATGGCGCCGGGCGGCAGGCTGGCGGTCGGCCAGTCCACCACCTTGATGAAGTCTGGCGACAGGCGCTGGCCGAGGTCAATGTCGGCGGCGGCTACGGCCACCTTGGTGATGCCGCTGCTGCTTTGCTGCGTGAGCCAGCGCGAGGCGAAGACCACCGCCGCAAGGCCGGCGATCGTGGCGATCAGCAACATGGAGAGAATGCGCAGGTTTTTCATTTCCCAACCCCACTCGGATGGTTCTCAATCCCACCGCCACCTGGTCCGAAGACACGTAGCGGGCATGCACGGCCGGCCAAGGCGCCGGTCAGCCGAAGAAGAGGGGGAGGCGGGCGGTGCGTGCCAGGATGGGCGAGGTCCACAGGCGTGGCGATGGGGCGCCGCGCAGGTCCTGGCTTGCCCGATGGTGCGACTGGATTGACGCATGTCACTTCTCCCCGGTCCCGGACCGTTCTTGCGTGGTCCTTGATGCCTTGTGTGTCTGGCGCGTGCCTGGTGGCGTTCATTCCGTCAGGCTGGCTGCGGCGACGCCGTGTGCTTGTCGTGCACCGCATCGGCACGCGTCAGGGGTTCCCCCCTCGGCTACAACACTCCCCACTTCACCAGCAACGTGCCCGCGGCAAACGCCACCGCGTACGGCAACTGGATCGTTCCGCTGCGCTTGCCCCCGCTGTCCGGCGAAGGCACGGCCTTGCCACCGAACGGCAGCGACATCAGCAGCGTTGAAACTCCTGCCAACGAGCGTTGCGCGTCACGGCGCAGCAACACCATGGCAAGCGCGAGCACCCCGCCTGCCAGAAAACTCACGAAGGCAATGTGGAAGGCGCCGAAGGGCCCCATGAAGGCACCGATCGCGCCCATCAGCTTCACGTCGCCGGCGCCCATGCCACCGAGCAGATAGACGCCGATGCACAGGCCCATGCCCACCGCTGCGCCACCGAGCCAGGCGAGCGCGCCAGCGGTGAAGCCCTGTGTGAGGCATTGCGCGAGAAGCGCTGCCACGAGGCCCGATGCCACCAGCCAGTTCGGGATGCGGCGCGAGCGCACGTCGCTCGCCGCGGCCATCACGATGAGCACGATCAGGCTGAGGTTCGCCAGGGCGCTCAGGCTTGTCAGGGTGGTCATCTCGGGTTCCTCTCGGGCGATTGTTCTGGCTGTCCGCGCGGCAGCGGGTGCCGCGGGCCAGCGTGTATTCGGCCGGATCAGGCCCGGGGCTGCCGGACCTGACCTGGGCGCACTGGCACTGCTCAGGCGGCGGCCGTCGACAGCTGGGTTGCGATCGAATTCCAGATGGCGCCGACCGCGGTCTTGACGGTGGTGCCGTAGGTCACCATCACCAGAGCCACAAAGGCCAGCAGCAGTGCGTATTCCACGCCGGCTGCACCGTCTTCTTCGCGCACGAAACGCTTGATCATGGCTTTCATTTCAATCTCCTCACGTCATGGTTCAAGGAAAGGCGCACCGCTGAAGATCGGGCGCTGGGTTCTGGCCAGACAAGCCGGCCAAGGCCAAACCAGGGGTTCCGGAGATCGTGTGCGCACACCGGTGCCACACCGGCGCGAAGGCCAGCATGTTCCGGAGCACGACAACACCAAGAGGCTCCCCCGACTTCACCAGTTCTCAGGGCTCGCACCGGCGTGGCCGCTGGTGGTCGCTCGCCCGGACATCGCCGCAAATCGCAGCAGGTGCCCACTGGGCGCCGTGGGCTGGTCCACCATTCCTCCAGGGACCGGCTCACGCCTGAAAGTGCAACAACTTCGGTGTTCGCCACAGGCGCTCCCGGCGGGTTGCCGGTCCCTGCAGCCGGCTGGCCTCTTTGTGCCAGCGCGTTGACAACTTCCCCGTACGTCTTCTGTTCTGTTCTGTTCTGTTCTGTTCGCTGCGCTGCTCGTCCGGCATGCGCTGTGTGCGACTGGCCCGTGCAGCGATTGCGTGCTACCCAGGCCTTGGAATATCAACCACCCGAACCACCGCCCTGCGAGCCCGATGATCCGAACCCACCAGGTGTCATCAACACCGATACCGCGTTGCTCCAGAAATCGCCCACGCTGGTTTCGACGCTCGCCATGACGCTGACCAGCACCAACGCCGCCATCACCATCAGTAGCGCGTACTCCACAGTGGCCGCGCCGGTCTGGCAGTGCTTGATGTGTGCGTCCCTGGTTTTCACATCGCACCCCCCAAGGTGTATGGCGCTTATGCTCTTTTGTTCCTAAACAGCGCCGCGCTATGGCGGCGGAAGCCATAGAGCGACGAGCGTGCCATTGCAGCCAAGTCCTTGATTTTCAAAGGGTAGGGACGCGGGTAAGGGCGGCGACGCGACGAAGCGGCGCGCCTTGTTTCCCCGGGCACCGGGCGCGCTTTGTGCGCGATGCGATATAGCAAACGGTTACGCACTTTCGATTTGCGCAAACGCCAAACGTGAAAGTGATGCGAAGGCGCTGTATGCGCAAACAACCCGCGGGTTAGCCCGCATGCACGTGGACGCTGTGAATGCGTGCATTCCTGCAACATGGCGGCCTTTGACGAGACACGCTCCGGTGCGTGGCAGCCGACCGTGGCGGCGCGGGTGCGGGGCCGCTCTGGATAGGGGTTCAGGGAAGAGGGGACAGCGTGATCGGTCAGACAGCCTAGAGCGGACGGTGGGCCTGACCTCGATGCCCGATGCGGTGGCGTCGGGCGGCTCATGCGGAAGGATTAGGCGCACGGCCGACAGCGATGGCGAGTGGGCGCCGGTCAAAACGGTTTCAGTCGTGAAACACGGCGGACGCGGCAGCAGGCGAAAAGGGCTCAAGCGCAGAGCGGTTACAGCACGACCGGCCGATCGCTCAACTCATTCGCGCGCGGCGCACCGTCGGACGGCGCATGCGTGGCCAGCAGGTCATTGGTCTGCGCCAGCGCTTCCAGCACGGGTGCCATCGACACACGCTGCGCAAAGCCGCCCGTGATCGTGTCGCAGATGGCGCGCCACGTGTGCGCGTCGACTTTGGCGGCGATGCCGTGATCGGCCAGGATCTCGACCGCGTGGTCGGCGAGGTTGATGTAGAGCAGCACGCCCACGTGTTCGCGGGTGTTCCACACCTCCAGCAGGCCGAACAGCGTGCGGGCGCGCTCGCGTGGCGTGATGCCGGCCCACGCATCGCGCACGGGAAGGGCGCTTTCGATGACGACGCGCACCTCGCCGCGATGGCGTTGTTCGCCCTCTCGCACGGCCGCTTCGAGCTGCTGCAGATCGGCGAGCGGGAACGCGCGCCGCGCGCGCGACGGCGTCGTGAGCAGATGGGCCAGGGCCCGGCGGGCGCCGCGATGGTGTCGGGTATGGGAAGCCATGGTCGCGTCGTCTGTCGTTACCAGTTGCCGGAGGCGCCGCCCCCGCCGAAATCGCCACCGCCCCCACCGCCGAAGCCGCCGCCCCCGCCACCGAGATCACCCCCGCTGCGTCCCCAGCCACCGCCCAGCCCGCCGCCCAGCCCGCCGCCAAGTCCGCCCATGGCGCCCGGGCCCCAGCCACGGTTGCCAAGCACCACGCGCGAACCGGGCCGCCCGGGCAGGCTGCCCGTCACACGGCCTCCCGAGCGCATGGCCGCGCTCAGCACAAAGAACACGATGATCGCCAGCGGGAACAGCACCGGCAGCCAATCTCCGATGCCGCTGCTCTGCTGCCGCTTGGCGCGCTCGGCGGGCGGCAGGTTTTCCTGCGCGATGACGGTCTGGATGGCCGAGATGCCCGCCGACAGCCCGCCATAGAAGTCGCCCTGGCGGAAGTGTGGCGCCATCACGTCCTGGAGGATGTGCTTCGATTGCAGGTCGGTCAGCGAGCCTTCCAGCCCGCGCCCGACCTCGATGCGCATCTTGCGCAGCGATGCCGGGTTGTCCTTGGCGATGAGGATGATCGCGCCGTCGTCCACGCCCTTGCGCCCGGCCTTCCACGCTTCGGCCACCCGAATGCCGTAGGCCTCGATCGGCTCGGGCGCGGTGGTCGGCACCATCAGCACGAAGATCTGGCTGCCGCGCTGCTGTTCGTAGTCGGCCAGCACCTGTTCCAGCGCGCCGCGCTGCTCGGCGCTGAGCGTGCCGGTCAGGTCGGTCACGCGCGCGGCCAGCGGCGGCACGGCGACCATGTCGGTCTGCGCACGCGCGGACAACGCTGCCATCAGCCACAGGGCCGCTGTCAGCAGGAGGGCGAAGAAGGCACGCACGCGCATCGGCATGGGGGGCAGGTTCAAGTGCTTGTCAGAACTTCACCGCCGGGGCGGTGGAGATGCCCTTCTCGTTCTCGACCGTGAAGTTCGGCTTGACCTGGTAGCCCATCACCTTGGCCGTCAGGTTGGTCGGGAAGCTGCGGGCCAGCACGTTGTAGTCCTGCACCGACTTGATGTAACGCTGGCGCGCCACGGTGATGCGGTTCTCGGTGCCCTCGAGCTGCGATTGCAGATCACGGAACGACTGGTCGGCCTTGAGTTGCGGGTAGTTCTCCGACACCGCCATCAACCGAGACAGCGCGCTCGAGAGCTCGCCCTGCGCCTGCTGGAATTTCTTGAACGCCTCGGGGTCGTTGAGCGTTTCCGGCGTGACCTGGATGCTCGTGGCGGCCGCCCGGGCGCGCGTCACGGCCTCGAGCGTGTCCTTTTCGTGCGAGGCATAGCCCTTGACCGTGTTCACCAGGTTCGGGATCAGGTCGGCGCGGCGCTGGTACTGGTTGACGACCTCGGCCCAGGCGGCCTTGGTGGCTTCATCCTTCGACTGGAAGTCGTTGTAGCCGCAGGCCGACAGGAGCGGTGCAGCCAGCACGGCCAGCGACAGCGCCAGCGCGCGCAGCATCGAGAAACGCGTCGAGCGGAAGGTCAGGGCAGGGGTCATGAAGTCCTCTTCTGGATCGAACAATCGGCAACAGATGTGGCATGAGACCGACATCGTCTCACGGCGTTCCGGCCATCTCTAGCTTATGCGCTTGACGCTCCGGTCACACATCAGTACGGTATTGGGACATTTTTGACAATTTCCATGCGCGTGATTTCCCCTGCCTCGTCGAACCGCACGGCACCGGCCTTCAGCCGGTCGGTTGCGTCGACGCTCGCACGCGCCAAAAAAGCCTCCAAACAGCCGCTCGTCTGACCGGAGCGCTGTTCCGTCAGATGGGCGACGGAACAGCGGACAACCAGCGGTTCGACACGGTTGATCTACTCACCCGCATCTCGCGGGCCTGCCTTCCCGATGCTCTCCTGACGGTCTTCGATCGGTCGTTGATTCGTCCAGGAGTGTTGTCATGCTTGAAAACCCGTTCACCCCCTCGTCCGCCAGCATGCGTCCGTCGTACGCGGGCATCTGGGTGCCCATCGTCACGCCGTTTGCCGAGGATGCGGCGCGCTCGGTCGATTACGGCGCGCTGTATGCGCTGGTCGTGCGCTATCGCGGCCTGGGCGTCGCCGGCTTCGTCGCGTGCGGCAGCACGGGCGAGGCGGCCGCGCTCACCGATCAGGAGCAGGCCGACGTGCTCGATACCGTGCGTGCCGCCGCCGATGGCCTGCCGGTCGTGATGGGCCTGTCGGGCAGCGCGCTGGCACCGGTGCACGAGCGCATGCTGCGCCTTGCCGGGCATCGTCCGGCCGCGTTCCTGATCCCGGCGCCTTCGTACATCCGCCCATCGCAGGCTGGGCTCATCGAATACTTCACTGCCTTGGCCGATGCGTCGCGCGTGCCGGTGCTGCTGTACGACATCCCGTATCGCACTGGTGCCACCATCGAGACCGAAACGCTGCTCGCGCTGGCCGCGCACCCGAACATCCATGGCATCAAGGATTGCGGCGGCGATGCCGACAAGACGCAGCGCGTGATTGCCGACGGCCGGCTGCAAGTCTTGGCGGGCGAGGATGCCCAGGCATTCGGCACGCTGTGCGCGGGCGGCGTGGGCGCGATCATTGCGGCCGCCCATGTGCGGACCGAGCTGTTTGTGGAGATGGCGCGAGCCGTGCATGAACAACGCCTGAACGATGCGCGGCGCTTGCATCATGCGCTGGCGCCCGTGATCCGCTTGCTGTTTGCGCAGACGAACCCGGGGCCGCTGAAGGCCTGGTTAGCCGCCGAAGGGCTGGTGAAGAACGTGTTGCGGCCGCCCATGGTGGCCGCCTCCGAGGAAATCGGCGCCGAACTGGCGGAGGCAGTGAAGGCGGTTTGATTGCATTTGGCTGTGGCGCGCCGCCGTATATCGCTTTCCGCAAGCAAGGCCTGTTGAATTCCGCGCCGCCTGGCCGAGTGATTGCAATGCGGCGGTGTTTCTTGAAAGGGTGAATGCATCAAGCCTGGCCCGTTCGAGCGTTATGCGCGACTGGCAAATCAAACTGGCAATACTGTGGGCGGCCAAGAATTTCGATTATGCTGGCCACCCTGCTGAAGTAGGGCGCGTCCGGTTCAATCGCCGCGCTACATTACCGGCCATCTGCCAGAACGCAGATATCGGAAGAAATAGAAGAACAACACCAGGGCGTCAGGGAAAATGCGGTCAACGCTGTTATTGGTCATTGCCAGCACGAGTCTGGCTAGCGGTTGCGCGTCCATTGTCGGCGGCACCGGGCAGGTGGTCTCCGTCGAAACCCATCAAGCCGAACGTCCTGTGGACGGCGCGCGCTGTGAAATGGTCAACAGCAAGGGCACCTACTACGTAACGACACCCGGCACGGTCACGATTGGCCGTGCGTACGGCAACCTGACCGTCCGGTGCGACAAGGATGGGATGGATGCAGGGCAGGCGACGGTGGTCTCCGCCACCAAGGCGCTTGCGTTCGGCAACATCCTGTTTGGCGGGGCGATTGGCGTTGTGGTGGATACCAGCTCGGGCGCGGCCTACGACTATCCGGAATTGATCCGGGTGAGCATGGGCGAGAGCGTGGTCATCGATGCACGCAACGGCGGGGGCGACAGCGGCCCCGTGATCGTCGCGTCAGGCACGCCGGCCTCGGGCGCGGCTACGTCCGGCAACCCGTCTGTGCCAGCGGTGCAGCCCAGCGCGCCGGTTCAGCCTGGCCGCGAGCCCAAGCGCCCAACGATGGACGACCTGCGCGACGTGCTGCCGCGCTGATCCGTGCCCATCAGCCTTTACATGTTGCGATGCCGGGCAGTGCAACGTCCGCCCGCGCCTGTTCTACCGTTCCCGTCCTTCGCTGCCATGCACACCTACCGTTTGCCCGTTGTTCTCGGATTGCTTTCTGCTGCTGCCACGCCCGCTTTCGCGCTCGACCTGGAGCAGTTGAACGCGAGTGTTTATGCCGTCCAGGCCCACGGGCAGCAGGAGACCCTGTTGCGCGCCGGGTCCGGTGTCGCGATCGGGCCGGGTCAGATCGTCACCACCTGCAATGTGCTGGCCGGCTCCAGGACGATTGCGGTGCGCCGCGGCAACGTCAGCTACGGCGCCACGCTCGAGGCACCGGATGTGGAGCGCAACCTGTGCCTGCTGAAAGTGCCTGACCTGAATGCACCCGGCGTGCCGTTGTCGGTAGCGGTCGCACCCGGCTTCGGGCAGAAGGTCGTGGCCGCGTCGGTCAGCGGCAACGCGATCGTCGTGCGCACGGCGACGATCGCCGGCCTGCAGGCGGATACCAACGGCAAGCTCGATCGCATCGACGCTTCGGTTGCGGCCGATGCCAGCGCTGCCGGCGGTGGCCTGTTCGATGAGAGCGGGCGGCTGGTTGGGATTCTCGTCAGCCCGGGCTCGCCCAAGGACGCGCGCCAGCAGGCGGTTCCGGCCGCCTGGATTCCGGAGATTCGCACGCGCGGTGTTGCCGCTATGGCCAGCTACCGGGCGGCAGCGGTCAATCGACCGGGAGATGCCGTACCGACGCAGGCGTCCTCAGTTGGTTCGCCGAAGGTGGGTGAAGTCTGGCGCTACCAATTGCGCGACGACCTCACTCGCAGAAGCCACGATGTCTCCTACCGCGTTGACCGAATCGACAACGGCCGCGTGTTCTTCAACCAGGGCGCGCGCGTTGAGTTTCTCGATGGCAGGCTTGACCGCATCAATACCTCGATTGGGGGCGAGTTTGACGTGGCTACGCCTCCGGGCGGCTGGGTGCCGCCAAACGTGAAGGTGGGGAATCGCTGGAAGGTCGCGTACAGCCGATCGAAGCGGGGGACCGACATCAGCCTGGAGGGCATTGCCGAGCAGGAAGAGACGATCCGGGTGGCGGCAGGCACCTATCGGGCCATCCGCATTGCCTATCGCGGCTACCTGCAACGGGGTGGCTACATGAACGGCATGGGCTCCAGCTCCGTTCCATACAAGGCGACACTTTGGTATGCCCCTGAGCTTGGGCGCGTTGTGCGATTTTCAGGTGGCTATTCAAATCGCGCCGATGTGCTTGCCGAAACGCTCGAACTCGTCGAACACCGCGTTGAATGACAAGGAGCCGCACAGCGGCGGCTCCAATCCCGGATACGACGGGAAACGAAAGGGAGGCCTGCGCGGCCTCGCTCCTCAATCCGGTCGGGTCAGATGGCCTTGAACGCCTTCCGCGCGGCCGCAAAAGTCGCATCCAAAACCGCATCATCATGCGTTGAGGAAACGAACCCCGCCTCGAAAGCCGAAGGCGCCAGATACACGCCTTCATTCAGCATCGCGTGGAAAAACGCATTGAAGCGGCCCACGTCGCTCTGGGTCACTTCCGAGAAGCTGGTCGGCACGCCTTCGCGGAAATAGATGCCGAACATGCCGCCGACGCTGTCCGCGGCAAACGGCACGCCGGCTTCACGTGCAATCTCGGACAGCCCATCGACGAGCTTGCGTGTCTGCGCGGCCAGGCGGTCGTGGAAACCGTCGGCGGCAATCAGGCGCAGTGTGGTGAGACCCGCCGCCACGGCCAGCGGGTTGCCCGACAGCGTCCCGGCCTGGTACACGCTGCCCAGCGGCGCCAGGAAACCCATGATGTCGCGCCGGCCGCCAAACGCCGCAGCGGGCATGCCGCCGCCGATGACCTTGCCCAGGCATGTCAGGTCCGGCGTGATGCCGTACAGCGCCTGCGCGCAGCCGAGTGCCACGCGAAAACCCGTCATCACCTCGTCGAAGATCAGCACGGCCCCGTGCTCGGTGCATAGCGAGCGCATGGTCTGGTGGAACTCGGTGCTGCCGCGCACGAGATTCATGTTGCCGGCCACCGGCTCGACGATCACGGCGGCGATTTCGTTAGCGTGCCGCGCAAATGCCTCGCGCAGCGCGCCAACGTCGTTGTACGGCAGCACCATCGTGTGCTTGACCACGTCTTCGGGCACACCGGCGGACGAAGGTGCGTTCTGCGTGGTGTCGGCAAACGTCAGCAGGCCCGAGCCCGCCTTGACCAGCAGGCTGTCGGCGTGGCCGTGGTAGCAGCCTTCGAACTTGACGATCAGGTCGCGGCCGGTAAAGCCGCGTGCCAGCCGCAGCGCGCTCATGGTGGCCTCGGTGCCCGACGATACGAGGCGCACCTGCTCGATCGATGGGACCAGCTTGCAGATTTCCTCGGCCATGACGACTTCGGCCTCGGTCGGCGCGCCAAACGAGAAGCTGTCGGCCGCCACCTCCTGCACGGCGCGCACGACGTCCGGATGTGCGTGGCCAACGATCATCGGGCCCCACGAGCCGACGTAGTCGATGTAGCGCGTGCCGTCGGCGTCCCACAGGTACGGGCCGGCTGCCTTGGCAATGAAGCGCGGCGTGCCGCCCACGGAGCGGAAGGCCCGGACGGGCGAATTCACGCCCCCGGGGATGGTCTTCTGGGCACGTTCAAACAGGGCAGCGCTACGGGAAGGAGTCGACATGGAAACGAGTGGAATAGAGTGGCGCCACGCGAAATGGCGCAGCGGCGCGGTTTGAAGTCGGATATGCAGTGGTTTGACGCAGATGCCAGCCGGATGCAGTCAAACGCCGCGCCGCCGCCGTGCGTGTTCTGGCGTGCCGGGGCGGGTTTGGGTACCATCTGGCCTGCCATTTTAATAGACGGAACCACCGAAGCTTTGCCCTATGGAACAACAGATTGAATACAAGACGTGGATGTGCCTGATCTGCGGCTGGATCTACGACGAAGAACAGGGTGCGCCCGACGACGGCATCGCCCCCGGCACGAAATGGGAAGACGTGCCCATCAACTGGACGTGCCCCGAGTGCGGCGCGCGCAAGGAAGACTTCGAAATGGTGCAGATCTGATCCGGATCTGACCTGTCCCACGGCCGGCAAGTGAGCGATTGCCCTCTTGCCAGCCGCCAGATATCGGCAAGTGACGCATCCGAAAGGTCTCGTCGCTTCCATGCCACAAGCGGTCGGCGACAAGCCGGCGCCATTGACGGCGAATAGGTGACTTGTCACACTTCGTCAAATTCTGAGCTTCACACTTCATAAGCGGGCCGGGGGGCGTAGTTTTGAAGTCGTCGCCAGCGTGGCCGTTCGGGCGCGCTGCGCGGCGATTTGCCGCGATCCATCCGGTCAGAATGTCGTGGCGACCCGTGGTCGCGCAATGCGAGAACATGATGCAAACCGCGCGGGTGGAACAACTGACCGACTCCCAACCGCTGGCGTCTTCCACGCTGGCCAGTGCTGTGACGCCGCTTGCGGGCTGCAAAGTCCTGGTGATCGACGATTCCAGCACCATCCGCCGTACCGCGCAGATCTTTCTCTCCCAGGCCGGCTGCCAGGTCGTGCTGGCCGAAGACGGTTTCGATGCGCTGGCCAAGGTCGGTGACCTGAAGCCCGATCTCGTGTTCTGCGACATCCTGATGCCGAATCTCGACGGCTACCAGACCTGCTCGCTCATCAAGAAAAGCCCGAAGTTTCATGCCACACCCGTGATCATGCTGTCTTCGCGCGACGGAATCTTCGACCGTGCGCGCGGCCGGCTGGTCGGGGCGGTGGATCACCTCGCCAAGCCCTTCACGAAGGAAGCGCTGCTTGAGGCGGTCCAGACGCATCTGCCCGCGGCGCCGGCCCAGGCCCTGGCCGCGCAGTGATGGCATCTCCCTTAACGAAGGACTGTTTGTATGGCAATCAAGAAAGTGTTGGTGGTCGATGATTCTCCGACCGAAGCGCTGCACCTGTCGGAGATCCTCGGCAAGAACGGTTTCAAGGTGACGGTTGCGGCCGACAGCGAGCAGGCCATGGCCAAGCTCGAGGCCGAGCCGTTCGACCTGATCCTGATGGATGTGGTGATGCCCGGCCAGAACGGCTACCAGACGACCCGCGCGATCAAGAAGGACGATCGCTTCAAGGACGTCCCGGTCATCATCTGCACGACCAAGGGGCTGGAGACCGACCGCGTGTGGGGCATGCGCCAGGGCGCGTCGGACTACATCGTCAAGCCGGTGAAGGCCGAAGACCTGCTCGACAAGATCGCGAAGCTGGCGCAGTAACGCCGCAGCAACTTGTTCAACCTCGCGACGCCAAGTCGGGCGCGCAGCACAGATGCAGCACGGAGATGAGCCAGACGTGAACGAACAGCGCACCAACCTGACCTCGCGCCAGCGCCTGCACGAATACCAGGCGATGCTCGCACGCCGCCTGCAGGAGGCGCGCGCCAAGTCGTCGGCGGAAGGCTTCCTCGGCGTGCAGGTCGGCGAGCGCCACTGGCTTCTGTCGCTCACCGACACGGGCGAGGTGCTCGACTACCAGGCGCCCACGCGCGTGCCGCTCACGCAGCCGTGGTACCTCGGTCTCGTGAATGCGCGCGGCAACCTGCTCGGCGTGATCGACCTCGGCCTGTTCTGCGGCGAGGCGCCCACGGCCGCGGGCCCCGGCGCCAAGATCGTGGTGCTGTCCAAGGACCCGCAGCGGGCGTGCGCGATCGTCGTGCCGCGTGTGGCGGGCTTGCGCAGCCTGACCGATCTGCAGCCGGCTGACGTGGCCACGGAAGAGAGCCGTCCGTGGCAGGGCCGCGCCTGGCGCGATGCGCAGGGCACCCTGTGGCGCGAGCTCGATGTGCGGCAGTTGCTGGCCGATCCGGCCTTCCTGCAGGTGGGCCGCAGCCGCGCGTGACCGTGCGGCATACGTAGTACCGACCGGGCCGCTCGATCGGCCCGGCAGCACACAACAAGCGATTGGGCGCGTTCGCGACGGGAGCGGGCGCGCACAGGGCAAGAGGTGCGGACCACGCCAGGCATGACAAGGCGTGGACGCGGATGGGAAATCCATGCCGTCGATCCCAACCAGACGGGGGCGGCGTCGACAAGACAAGAGGGGTCCTATGGGGTTCAAGTGGTTCAACGCGGGGCGCAGGGCAGGGGCGCCGGAGGTTGCAGCGGAAGGGGCGTCGGCCGCCGCCGTGCAGTTGGCGCAGTCCGACAATGCGCCCCACGTGGATGACGACGATCCTGCCGGCCCTCCCACGCAGCTGGGCCGCACGCCCATCGACGCCGTGGTCGGCTGGATGGAGCGCGTGCCCTTTGCGGCGCAGCAGCGTGTCTTCACGATCGGCCTGGTGCTCGGCCTGCTGGCCCTGCTGATTTCCGTGTACCTGGATAACCGCCAGGCAAATAACGGCTCCGTCCAGATTGAAATCGCCGGCGACACGCTGATGCACTCGCAGCGTCTGGCCAAGGCGGTGCCCGTGGCGCTGCTCGGTAACGCCAACGCGTTCGCCCAGCTCAAGGAGAGCCGCGCGCGCCTGCAGGACAATCTCGACGCGCTCAAGAACGGCAACTCCGATCGCGGTGTGCGCGCCACCTCGGGCGGCGACGCCCAGGCGCTGCTCGACAAGTCCATCGAAGAATGGAAGCGCAGCGAAAAGAGCGCCCAGGCGGTGCTCGCGCAAGAGAAGACGCTGGTGGCGGTGGGCAAGACGCTGAACGTGTTCAACGCGTCCAACCCCGAACTGCTGGAAGAAGCCGAGCAGATCGCCTCGATGAAGCTGCAGACCAACGCGCCGGCGCGTGAAGTGGCCGCCTCGTCGCAGCTCGTGATGCTGACGCAGCGCCTCGGTAAGAACATGAACGAGTTCCTGGCCGGTGAAGGCGTGAACCCGGAAACGGCGTTCCTGCTCGGCAAGGACACCAACACCTTCCGCGAAACGCTGAACGGCCTGCTCAACGGCTCCGAAGCGCTGCGCCTGTCGCCCGCCACCGACCCCGAGACCAAGGGTTACCTGCAAGAATTGTCGACGCGTTTCGACAACGTGCAGAAGACCACGCAGATCATCCTCGAGAACCTGCCGGGCCTGATCGCCGCCAAGCGCGCGCAGCAGCAGATCTTCAACGACAACGAAAAGCTGCGTGCCGACCTGTCGGATCTGCAGTCGGCGTATGCGAGCAGCGTGCGCAACCGCCCGCTGACCCTCGGCGCGGTGGTGCTGTCGGCCATCCTCACCGTGGTCTGCCTGGCGGGCCTCGCTGCCCTGTACCTGCGCGATTCGCGCGTGCGAACGATGGAAGCCGAAGCGCGTCAGCGTGAAGCCGAAGAGCGCCGGATGGTGGAAAAGCGCAACAACGACGCCACCCAGGCCGCCATTCTGCGTCTGATGAACGAGCTGCAGGACATCGCAGACGGTGACTTGACCAAGCAGGCCACCGTGTCGGAAGACATTACCGGCGCCATTGCCGACTCCGTGAACTACACGGTGGAAGAACTGCGCGAGCTGGTCGGCCGGGTGCAGCAGACGGCCGAGCAGGTGACGCAGGCATCGTCGGCGGTGCAGAGCACGTCGGAAAGCCTCGTGGCCGCATCGGAAGAACAGTCGCGCCAGATTCGCCAGACTGGCCAGTCGGTGGTGGAGATGGCGGACCGCATTACGCAGGTTTCGCGCGGCGCAGCCGAATCGGCCAACGTTGCACGCGCCTCGCTGGCCGCTGCCGAGCAAGGCCAGCAGGCCGTGCAGAACGCGATCTCGGGCATGAACGACATCCGTGACCAGATTCAGGAAACCTCGAAGCGGATCAAGCGCCTGGGCGAATCGTCGCAGGAGATCGGTGAAATCGTGGAGCTGATCTCGGACATTACCGAGCAGACCAACGTGCTGGCACTGAACGCTGCCATCCAGGCGGCATCCGCTGGTGAAGCCGGCCGCGGCTTCTCGGTGGTGGCAGAAGAAGTGCAGCGCCTGGCAGAACGTTCCGCCGAGGCAGCCAAGCAGATCGGCGCGCTGATCCGCACGATTCAGACCGACACGCAGGACGCGGTGCACGCCATGGAGCGCAGCACGGCGGGCGTGGTGGAAGGGGCGAAGCTGTCCGATAACGCCGGTGCCGCACTGGTGGAGATCGGCCGCGTGTCGCGCCAGCTTGCAGAGCTGATCGAGAGCATTTCGCAGACGACCTCGCACGAAGCGACGCTGGCTTCGGACGTTGCGCAGAACATCGAGCAGATCCTGCACATCACGGAACAGACGTCCAACGGTACGCGCCAGACTGCGCAGTCGGTGCGCCAGCTCACGCAGCTTGCCGAAGAACTGCGTGACTCGGTGGCGCGGTTCCGCATCGCTTGATCGGCGTCACGTCGTC
Organism: Ralstonia sp. RL; assembly: GCF_001683835.1. Lineage (NCBI taxonomy): Bacteria > Pseudomonadati > Pseudomonadota > Betaproteobacteria > Burkholderiales > Burkholderiaceae > Ralstonia > Ralstonia sp. RL. The sequence goes on from NZ_LWRX01000095.1 coordinate 30,092, forward strand.
ACTGGATTTCGGGCGGGAGCGCCAAGCGGTCAACGCGGCAACCGCCACCTGCTTTTTGGAAGCACACATGCGTCATCCATCTTCCGCCCAGCCCGAAACCGCTTCCTTTGAGGCGGCTGGAGCCCCTGCGCGCGCGCCGTCTTCCGTGCCGGCGCGCGACCTTTCTGCGCTCGCCTGGGTTGTGCCCAACATGCGCGCCGCGCTGGACGACGCGGTGCGCGAGTTCGGCGAATACGCGGCGGACGTCATTGCCCATCCGGAAGTCCTCGGCGCGCGCGATACGACGTCGCTGCGCCTGGCCGGCCAGTACCTGCACCAGGCTGCCGGTGCGCTGCTGATCGTCGGCCTGCGCGGTGTGGAGGTGTACTGCCAGGCCGCCAAGCGCCTGCTCGAAGCCGTCGATGCGGGCACCGTACCGGCCGATGTGCAGACGCTGGACGTGTTCTCGCGCGCCGTGCAGGCGCTGCAGGAATACGTGGCCGACCTGATGGCCGGCATGGCCGAAGAGCCGCTGCGCCTGTTCCAGCCGTATCAGGCCGTGCTCGCCCGCCTGGGCGAAGAGCGCATCCACCCGGCCGACCTGTGGGCCGACGAGTTGCGCCACCTGCCGGCGCTGCTGCTGCCCTCGCGTGACCTGGCGGGCCTGGCGCGCCTGCGCCGCAAGTTCGAGCTGGCGCTGTTGACCGCGCTGCGCGCCCCGGCCGGCGTGGATGGCCCCGACGCCGACCCGGCCGCCGCTGCCGCCGCGTACGCGCCGCTGGAAGACCTGCTGCACAACATCCGCGCACTCGAGCGCGAACCGCGCCGCGCCGGCGACGACCTCCAGCGCGATCTCTGGCTCGTGCTGGCGCTCACCTTCGGTGCGCTGCGCGCGGGCCTCGTGCCGGCCGACCTGATGGCCAAGCGGCTGGCCGCGCGCGTCAACCTGCTGCTGCGCCAGTATTCGCAGAACAACATCCAACTGCCGCAGGGCCTGCTGAACGACGCCCTGTACCTGCTGGCCGGCATGGCCTACGGCAACGCGCCTGCCGCGCCGGTCGGGGACGACACCCTGGGCCCGGACATCGTCGCCTGCGTCCAGGCGTTTGCGATTCCGCCCACGCACGCACCGGCCGGCGCCCTGCATACACGCCAGTACTACGCGTTGCTGCCCGCCGATGCCAGCGAGACGCTGCAGCGCGTCGGACGCACGCTCGACGCGCTCAGCCAGCAGCCTACGCCCGACGCCGAGGAACTCCACGCCGCGCTGCAGACGCTCGCGTTGCATACCGACACGCTGGGCCAGCCCGCATTGCGCGATCTGTCGCAACGGCTGGCAGAGGCGCGCGGTCACGACGTGGTGCCCACGCTGCAATTCCTGTCGCGCATGCTGGCGCGACCGTGGGCGCTGCATGGCGAATCCGGCGACCTGCGCAGCGCCTGGTTTGCCGCCCGCTGCGGCGAACTGGCCGAGCATGTGGGCGCCGTTGAGCGCGATCACGCCGAACCGGCTCCCGCCTGGCTGACGCTGCTGGCCCACGAAATCGCGCAGCGCCGCACCCGTGCCGAACAGGTCCGCGCGCTGCAGACGCTGCTGGCCTCTGCCGAAACGCACCTCGATGCGTTCGAGCGAGAGGGCGACGAGGGCGGCAGCCTGAACGAGGCTGCGCGGCTGTTTGGCGAGATGCACAACGCCTTCGCAGCGCTGGACGCCGGCGAGGCGCTCCATGCGACCGCGGCCGCCCAGTCCACCATCGCCGCGCTGCAGGCCACCGGCAGCGGTGCAGCCGCCGATCGCGAAAGCCATCTCGCCGCGCTGGCTGCCAACGTGAGCGGCCTGCAGAGCCTGCTCGACGCGCTGTCTGCCGGCACGGAGCTGAGCAGCACGCAGATCGACGAGATCGTCATCGAAGGTCGCCTGACCCCGACCGAGCGCGAGACCGCCTGGCGCGCGTTCGCATTCGATGCGGAATCGGGCATGCTCACCCGCCGCGAAACGCATACCGACGTGCAACCCAGCAGCGCGATCGAGGCCGATACCGCGTCGCCGCTGCACGCGCTGCTGGATCGCCTGCTGGCCAAGCAGCCGGTTGACCCCGCCGACCCGTTGGCCGCCGAGTTGCGCACCGCGCTGCAACAGGCGCGTGACGCCGCCGCCATCGACGACGACCCGGCCCGCCGCCGCCGTCTGGAAGAGGCGCTGGCCCAGTTCGATGCCTGGCAGGTGGGCAGCGCCGGCGCGCTCGAGCGGCTGCAGGCCGCACTGGCCGCGCCGGTGGCCGTGCCGGCAACGGGCCCCGCGCCCGCCGTGCCTGCGCGTGACACGCAATCCATCGATGCCGAACTGCTCGACATCTTCCTGTCCGAAGCCGAAGACGTGCTGGCCGGCGTGCGCACCGATCTGCAAGCGTTGCACGCCGCCGCGGATGCCGGCACGGGCGGTGTGGCCGCCGGCTCCGACCTGGATCTGCTCACGCAGCTGCGCCGGGCGTTCCACACGCTCAAGGGCTCCGGCCGCATGGTCGGCCTCACGCGCTACGGCGAAGCGGCCTGGGCCATCGAACAGGTCATGAACGTGTGGCTTGCCGAGAGCCGCGTGCCCACGCACGACCTCGCTGCGTTGCTCGCGCGCGCCGAATCGGAACTGTCGGCATGGGCGGCGGCCATTGCGCAGTCGCCGCAGGCCGATCACCCGATCGAACCGCTCGTCGCGGCGGCCGAGCGCGTGCGCCATGGCGGGCCGTTCGTGTGGCTCGAGACCGTGGCGCAGCCGCAGGAGGCGGCGCCCGCCGCGCCGGTCAACGATGCATCGTCGCTCGTCTGGGACGAACCGGCCGCTGCGGAGCCCGAGGCTCCGAACGTGCAGGCCGAAGGCTTGCAAGCGGAATCCGAAGACGCGGACGGCGAGTCCGGCGCTTCCATCGCCGCATTCACGGCGCCGCCCGCCGACTCGGACGCCGCGCCCGCCGCAGATGGCGACGCCAAGGTGATCCCGTTCCCATTCGCGCAGACCGGCGACCCCGAAGAGACCCCACACGACGACGGCGTGAAGGAGATCGGGCCGGTGCGCATCAGCGTGGCGCTGTACAACGTCTACCTGCAGGAAGCCGATGACCTGATCCGGCGCCTGGGCGTCGACTTTTCGGAATGGCGCCACGAAGGCCGCACGCCCCCGAGCGAGCTGGCCCTGCGTGCCGCGCACACACTGCAGGGCAGCTCCGCCGTGGTCGAACTCGAGCCCGTGCGCCAGTTGGCCGATGCGCTCGAGCAGGTGCTGCTGAACCTGCACAGCCGCCCGGTGGCGATGCACCCGGGCGATTTCCGTCTGCTCGACCAGGCCGTCGAGCGCATGCGCGGCATGCTGCATCAGTTTGCCGCCAGCGTGTGGCCCGATGCCGACGAGTCGCTGCGTCGTAGCCTGGGAGAGCTTTGCGAGCGCGTGCTGGTGCGCCCGCGCCTGCCGCTGGAGCCCGCGCCGCCGGTGTTGACCGACGCCGAACAAGCCGAGAACGAAACCGCCGGCCTGGCCGACGAAGCCGCATTCGAGCCGACCGGGATCACGCCGTCACTCGTGCCGGTATACGAGGCGCCCGCCGCAGAACCCGCCGTCGCCGAACTCGTGCGGCAGGCGCCGACCGACGCACTGGACCCGGCGCTGCTCGAAATCTTCCTCGAAGAGGCGCATGTCGCATTGCCGGAGCTCGGCCAGCAACTGCGCACGTGGGAAGCCGCACCGCAGGACCGCGCCACCGCCGGCCTGCTGCTGCGCAATCTGCACACCGTGAAGGGCAGTGCACGCATGGCCGGCGCCATGACGCTGGGCCAGGCCGCGCATGAAATGGAAAGCGCCATCGAGGCCGGCCTGCGGCAGAACCGGGTGGACGACGCGCTGTTCCGCAAGCTCTACGTCTGGTTCGACCGCATCCAGGCGCACGTCGATGCGCTGGGCGCGGGCAACGTGCTGCCGCTCGATGCGGGCCTGGCCGATGCGGCTGAGTCGCAGCAGGTCGCGCCCGACGCGCAGGCCCCGTCCGGCGCGTCGATGCTGCCGGCCGTGGCCGCGACGACCAGCGTGGACCTCGCCGGCACGCGCAGTGCCGAAGCCGAAGCCCTGGAAGTGGCCGAACGCCAGCGCGCCATGGTGCGCGTGCAGGCGCGCGCGCTCGATGCCCTCATCAACGACGCCGGCGAAGTCGGTGCGGCACGTGCGCGTCTGGAGTCCGAGGTCGATGCGCTCAAGACGTACCTGTCGGAACTGAACGACAACGTCGCGCGTTTGCGTGCCCAGGTGCGCGAGATCGAGATCCAGGCCGAAACGCAGATGGAGTCGCGCATTGCCGACGCCGCCGCGCACGCCGAAGCGTTCGACCCGCTGGAGTTCGACCGCTTCACGCGCCTGCAGGAACTCACGCGCATGATGGCCGAGAGCGTGAACGACGTGGCGACGGTGCAGCAGAACCTGTTCCGCGGCTTCGATCAGGCTTCGCTCGACCTGGAAACGCAGGCACGCCTCACGCGCGGCCTGCAGCGCAGCCTGATGCGCGCGCGCATGGTGCAGTTCGATACGGTGGCCGATCGGCTGTATCGCGTGGCGCGCCAGGCCGCCGCCGAAACCGGCAAGGAAGTCCGCCTGTTCATCAAGGGCGGTACGGTGGAGCTGGACCGCAGCGTGCTGGACCGCATGGGCGGACCGCTCGAGCACATGATCCGCAACGCCGTTGCGCACGGCATCGAGCCCGCCGACGAGCGCCGCGCCAAGGGCAAGGCCCCGGCCGGCGAGCTGACGCTGGAAGTGCAGCAGGAAGGCAACGAGGTCGTGCTGCATTTCGTGGACGACGGCGCGGGCCTCAACCTCGACCGCATCCGCGCGCGGGCGCTCGAGCGCCAGTTGCTGGCCCCCGACGAGGAAGCGAGCGACGCGCGCCTGACCGAGATGATCTTCACGCCGGGCTTTTCCACCGCCGACCAGGTGTCGGAGCTGGCGGGCCGCGGTGTCGGCATGGACGTGGTGCGCGCCGAGACCGTCGCCCTGGGCGGCCGGATTTCGCTGCAGACCACGCCCGACGTCGGCACGCGCTTCACCATTCACCTGCCGTTGACGACGGCGATTACGCAGGTGCTGCTGGTGCGCGTGGGCGAGCGTGTGTATGCGATCCCGTCGGGCATGATCGACCACGTGCAGCAGCTGCGCCCACAGGCGCTTGCCGAGGCGTACAACGCGGCGGCGCTGCAATTGCCGAGCGGTCCGGTGCCGTTCCATTACTTCGGCGCGCTGCTTGAAGAGGCGCAGGCCGTTACGGGTGGGCGCAAGTATTCCCCGGCCGTTGTGGTGCGCAGCGGTGCGGACCGTGCCGCCGTGCACGTGGACGAAGTGATCGGCAACCGCGAAGTGGTGGTCAAGCACATCGGCCCGCACCTCGCACGCCTGGAGGGCATTGCCGGTGCCACGACGCTGGGCGACGGCGAGATCGTCCTGATCTACAACCCGGTGGTGCTCACGCAGCGCTTCGAGCGCGAAGCCGCCGCACTGGGCCTGCCGCAAGCCGACCAGGAAACGACGGGCGCGGTGGCCGAGCTGCAGCGCAACGGCAGCACCGATGCAGTGCCGGGCCTGGCCACCGCGCCGATCGTCATGGTGGTCGACGATTCGCTCACGGTGCGCAAGGTCACGCAGCGTCTGCTGACGCGCTCCGGCTATCAGGCCGTGCTCGCGCGCGATGGTGTGGATGCGCTGCGTCAGCTGCAGGAGATCACGCCCGACGCGATGCTCGTCGACATCGAAATGCCGCACATGGACGGCTTCGACCTCACGCGCAACGTACGCGCGGACGAGCGCATCGGAGCCACGCCGATCATCATGATCACCTCGCGCACGGCGGACAAGCACCGCCGCTACGCAGCGGAGATCGGCGTGAATGTCTACCTCGGCAAGCCGTACAACGAAGAGGAGCTGCTGCAGCATCTGCGCACGCTGATCGGCGAACGCGCGCCGGCCGCCAACCTGGGGTGATGCCCCGCCGCGCGGGAACGACAACGGGCAGGTGTGTTACCGGCCCGTTGCGTTTGGTGCGCGCTTCACTCGTTGCCGCTCTTGCGTAATGCAGCCGCTTCGGCGCCCGACGTGCGGTTTGCCTTGGTGATCGCGTAGCGCTCGAGCGTAGCCGCGCGTGCGCCCGCGTGGTCGACGATGGGCCGCGGGTAGGTCTCGCCGAGCACGACGCCCGCTGCCTTCAACACGTCGGCGGGCGCGGTCCAGGGCGCGTGGATGTACCGGTCGGGCAGCTTCGCCAACTGCGGCAGGTACTTGCGGATGAAGCGGCCCTGCGGGTCGAACTTCTCCGATTGCGTGACGGGGTTGAAGATGCGGAACCACGGTTGCGCATCGCACCCGCTCGATGCCGCCCATTGCCAGCCGCCGTTGTTGGCGGCGAAGTCGAAGTCGTTGAGGACGTCGGCAAAGTACTGCTCGCCGCGCCGCCAGTCGACGCCCAGGTCTTTGATCAGAAAGCTGGCTGCCACCATGCGCAGGCGGTTGTGCATGTAGCCGCTCTGGTGGATCTGCAGCATGGCGGCGTCCACGAGCGGGTAACCGGTGCGCGCCGCCTTCCACGCCGCGAAGCGCGCCTCGCCGGTTTCGCCGTCTACCCAGCGGATGCGGTCGAACTCCGGGTGGAACGACGCTCCATCGGCCAGGTCCGGGCGGTGATGCAGGATCATGAAATAGAAATCGCGCCAGATCAGCTCCGACAGCCACGTTGCCGCACCCCGGCTGCCACGCAGCATGGCGGCATGCGCGTGCGCGGCTACTGTGCGGATCGACACGGTGCCAAAGCGCAGATGCGTCGACAGGTAGCTGGGCCCGCGCAGGGCCGGGAAGTCACGCCGCGCATGGTAGTCGTCCATGCGGCCTTCGAAATCGTCGAGCAGCGTCTGGGCGCCGCGCATGCCGGTAGGCAAGGCGATGTCGGCGAGATTCGAGCGCACGAAGCCCAGCGCTTCCAGCGAAGGCGTGGCGCGTGCAAGTGCGTGCGGCTTGGCGAGCGCGCCAAAGTACGGCTCCGTCGGATACGCGCGCACATCGAACGGCGAGAGCGCCGCCAGCCACGCGTTCTTGTAGGGCGTGAACACGCCGTATGGCTTGCCCTGGCCGTTCACGATTTCACTGCGCTCGAAGATCACCTGATCCTTGAAGTCGAACCAGGCGCACGGCTGCTGCGCCAGCGCCTTGCGCACCGCTTCGTCGCGGGCTTGCGCTTGGGGCTCCTCGTCGTGGTTCGCGAAGACGGCCTGCACGTCGAGCTGGCGGGCGATGCGCGGGACGGCCTCGCGCGGGTGGTCGTGCACGACGATGAGGTCGCCGCCGGCCTCGCGCAACACGCTACGCAGTTCCTCGACGGAGGCAAGGATGAACTCCACGCGCCGGTCCGCCTTGAGGCCGCGCGCAAGTAGCGCATCCAGGATGTCGCGGTCGAACACGAACACGCAATAGACTTCGCGGCAGTGGCGCAGGGCATAATGCAGCGCCGCGTGGTCGATGTGCCGCAGGTCACGCCGGAACCACACCAGTCCGCGCTCGAAATGCGCTCCAATGTCATAGGGTTGGCGGGGTCCGGTGGGCGGCATGCTGTGTGGTCGGTGGGTTTCGGATCGGCCGAGCGTATCGCAAAATCGGCGCGCTTTTTCTTTTTCACGTTGTCGTCATGGCTGATTCTCCTGCCCGTCTCCCGCTGTACCGCATCCTGCAATCGCAGGGGTTTGGCACGCGCCGCTATTGCAAGGACCTCGTGCTGGCGGGGCTCGTGTCCATCGACGGCGTCGAGATGGAAGACCCCGACGCGCTGGTCGATACCGCCGGACTGGTCCTCGACGTGGACGGCGAGCGCTGGACGTACCACGCTCGCGCTTACCTGATGCTGAACAAGCCTGCCGGCGTGGAGTGCTCGCAAAAGCCGAAGCATCATCCGAGCGTCTACACGCTGCTGCCGGTGCCGCTGCGCGAGCGCGGCGTGCAATGCGTCGGACGGCTCGATCAGGACACCACCGGTTTGCTGCTGCTCACCGACGACGGCCAGTTCGTCCACACGCTCACCAGCCCGCGTCATCAGGTGCCCAAGGTGTACGAGATCACCACCGCCGAGCCCGTGACCGATGCGCAGGTCGCCCAGCTGTGCGCCGGCGTGCTGCTGGCCGATGAAGACGAGAACGTCGCCGCCGCCTGGGCCGAGCGCGTGGACTCGCACCACCTGCGCATGGCGCTCACGCAGGGCAAGTATCACCAGGTGAAACGCATGGTTGCCGCGGCTGGCAACCACGTCGCCGCATTGCACCGCAGCGCCATCGGCGGACTGTCGTTGGGCCACGATCTGGCCCCTGGCGCGTGGCGCTGGCTGGACCCGGCAGACCTGGAGGCGCTCAATGCCACGCCGGCACGCCCCGATAGCTCGGGTGCTTGAGCCGCCACAAAAAACCCTGCGCCCCGCGCCGTTTCCTCCAAATGGAAGGGGCGATGACCGGGCCCTTTTGGTAAACTAGCCGCATGGCCTCGCCGGACGCACCCATCAATCTCACGAACCAGTTCCTCATCGCTATGCCCGGCATGGCGGACTCCACGTTTTCGGGCACGGTCGTGTACATGTGCGAGCACAACGAGCGCGGCGCGCTCGGCCTCGTGATCAACCGGCCCATCGACATCGACTTGGCGACGCTGTTCGACAAGATCGACCTCAAGCTCGAAATCCACCCCCTCGCAGAACAGCCCGTGTATTACGGCGGCCCGGTGCAGACCGAGCGCGGCTTCGTCCTGCATGACGCCACGGGCGCGTATTCGTCGTCGCTGGTGGTGCCGGGCGGGCTGGAAATGACCACCTCCAAGGATGTGCTCGAAGCCGTCGCCCAGGGCGGCGGGCCGCAGCGCTTCATCCTGACCCTCGGGTATGCCGGCTGGAGCGCCGGCCAGCTGGAAGACGAAATCGGCCGCAACGGCTGGCTGACCGTCCAGGCCGATCCCGACATCATCTTCAACGTGCCGGCCGAGGAGCGGTTTGCTGCCGCGCTGAACCTGCTCGGCATCAACCCCGCCATGCTGTCGGGCGAGGCAGGGCATGCCTGAGCCCGCATTGTCTGCGGGTCGGGCAGTCCACGCCGGCGTGCCGGCCGAAGGCACCTTGCTGGCATTCGATTACGGCGAAAGGCGCATCGGCGTGGCGCTGGGCAACACGATCTCGCGCTCGGCACGGGCGCTGGAGACGATTCCCAATCGCTCGGTCGATTTCCGCTTTGCGCAGATCACGCGCCTGGTCAACGAATGGCAGCCGGTCGGCTTCGTGGTCGGCATGCCCGTACACCCCGATGGCGAAGAGCAGCCGATGATCAAGCTCGCCAAGCGCTTCGGCAATCAATTGCACGGCCGCTACGGCCTGCCGGTCACGTGGGTGGACGAGCGCTATTCGTCGATCGCCGCGCAGGATGCCGGGGCTTCCGACGATGTGCTCGACGCCGAGGCCGCGCGCATCATCCTCCAACAGTTTTTCGACGAACTCGCATGACATCGCAACAGATCGATGCCGAGGCGCTGTACCAGAGCCTCGTTGCACAACTGCGCACGCGCATGGCCGAGGGCCACACCTGGTCGATCGCCGGAATCGTGAGCGGCGGCGCCTGGATCGCCAAGCGCCTGGCGCATGACCTCGGCTTGTCGGAATACGGCGTCGTCAACGTCGCCCTGCACCGCGACGACTACGCCAAGAAGGGCCTGCACGCCAAGGCGCAGCCGACCACGCTGCCATTCGACGTGAACGAGCGCCGCATCCTGCTGGTGGACGACGTGCTGGCCAGCGGCCGCACCATCCGCGCGGCCATCAACGAACTGTTCGACTACGGCCGCCCCGCGGCGGTGGAGTTGGCCGTGCTGGTGGACCGCGGCGAACGCCAACTGCCTGTGGCGCCGGATTACATCGGTGAACGCGTCTCGCTGCCCGCCAACGAATCGCTCGTGCTGGGCGAAACGGGCGAGGGCAGCGCCGCGCGCTTCACGTTCACGCGCGAGCCCAAGGGTGCCTGAGCTTGCGCGTTGCATCGCTTCTGCTTTGTCCTGTCCTGACTTGACCTGACCTCGTCGCTTTTCGTTTCTCATGCCCAAGACTTTCGCCAACCCGCAGCTCACGAAAAACGGCGAGCTCAAGCACCTGCTGTCGATCGAGGGGCTGTCGCGCGACATCCTCACGCACGTGCTGGACACCGCGCAGCAGTTCGTGTCCGTCTCGGACGCCGACCGCGAGGTCAAGAAGGTGCCCTTGCTGCGCGGCAAGAGCGTGTTCAATCTGTTCTTCGAGAACTCCACGCGCACGCGCACCACGTTCGAGATCGCGGCCAAGCGGCTGTCGGCGGACGTGATCAACCTGAACATCAACGCGTCGTCCACGAGCAAGGGCGAATCGCTCCTGGACACGATCAACAACCTGTCGGCCATGCAGGCCGATATGTTCGTCGTGCGGCATGCAAGTTCGGGCGCGCCGTACCTGATTGCCGAACACGTTGCGCCGCATGTGCACGTGATCAACGCCGGCGATGGCCGCCACGCGCACCCCACGCAGGGGCTGCTCGACATGTACACCATCCGCCACTACAAGAAGGATTTCTCCAACCTGACGGTGGCGATCGTCGGTGACATCCTGCACTCGCGCGTGGCGCGTTCCGACATCCACGCGCTGACGACGCTGGGCTGCGCCGAAGTGCGCGCCATCGGGCCGCGCACGCTGCTGCCGAGCGGCCTCGAACACATGGGCGTGCGGGTCTTCCACAGCATGGAAGAGGGGCTGCGGGGCGTTGACGTCGTCATCATGCTGCGCCTGCAGAACGAGCGCATGAGCGGTGCGCTGCTGCCGTCCGCGCAGGAGTACTTCAAGGCCTATGGCCTGACGCAGGAGCGCCTGGCGCTGGCCAAGCCCGACGCCATCGTGATGCACCCAGGCCCGATGAACCGCGGCGTGGAGATCGACTCCGCCGTGGCCGACGGCGTGCAGTCGGTGATCCTGAACCAGGTGACGTTCGGCATCGCGGTCCGCATGGCCGTGATGGGCATCGTGGCTGGCAACAACGACTAAGAAACCGATGAAACTGCATATCAAAGGTGGCCGCCTGATCGACCCGGCCAACGGCATCGACGCGCAACAGGATCTGTACATCGCGGCAAGCAAGGTCGTGGGCGTGGGCCACGCACCGGCGGACTTCCATGCCAACAAGACGATCGACGCGACGGGCCTGATCGTTTGCCCGGGCCTGATCGATCTGTCTGCCCGCTTGCGTGAGCCGGGCTTCGAATACAAGGCGACGCTCGAGTCGGAAATGGCCGCGGCGATGGCGGGCGGTGTCACGTCGCTGGTGTGCCCGCCGGATACCGACCCGGTGCTGGACGAGCCAGGCCTCGTCGAGATGCTGAAGTTCCGCGCGCGCAACCTGAACCAGGCGCACGTGTATCCGCTCGGCGCGCTGACCGTCGGCCTGAAAGGCGCCGTGCTGACCGAGATGGCCGAGCTGACCGAATCGGGCTGCGTGGGCTTCTCGCAAGCCGATGCGCCGATGGCCGACACGCAGGTGCTGATGCGCGCGCTGCAATATGCGCAGACGTTCGGCTTTACGGTCTGGCTGCGCCCTGAAGACCCGTACCTGGGCAAGGGCGGCGTGGCGGCGAGCGGGCCGCTGGCTTCGCGGCTTGGCCTCTCAGGCGTGCCGGTGATGGCCGAGACGGTGCGCCTGCATACGATCTTTGAACTCATGCGCAGCACCGGCGCACGCGTGCACCTGTGCCGCCTGTCGTCGGCCGCCGGCGTCGAGCTCGTGCGCCGCGCCAAGGCGGAAGGCCTGCCTGTGACGTGCGACGTGAACGTCCACCACATTTCGCTGACGGACGTGGACATCGGCTACTTCAATTCGCAGATGCGCTTCGTGCCGCCGCTGCGCTCCGGCCGTGATCGCGACGGCATCGTGCGCGGCCTGGCCGACGGCACCATCGACGCGATCTGCTCCGACCACACCCCCGTGGACGACGACGAGAAGCTGCTGCCGTTTGCCGAGGCCTCGCCCGGCGCGACGGGCCTCGAAACGCTGCTGCCGCTGACACTGCGCTGGGCCGCCGAGCACAAGGTCGAGCTTCCGAAGGCTCTCGCGCGCATCACCAGCGAGCCGGCCCGTGTGCTGGGCTTGCAGGCGGGCTCGCTGGAAGTCGGTGCGATGGCCGATGTGTGCGTGTTCGACCCCGAGGCGACGTGGAAGGTCGAGCCGCGCAGCCTGCGCAGCCAGGGCAAGAACTCGCCGTACCTCGGTTTCGAGTTGGCCGGCCGCGTGCGCGCTACGCTGGTCGCGGGCCATCTCGCCTATGACGCGCAGTGACGGCGGCATGAGCGACGTCGCGCCCGAGGCCACGTCTTCGGCTCCAGCGGCGTCCGTGCCGCAGCGCAAGTTCGTGCTGCGCAAGCTGCGGCTGCTCGTGCATCTGGCCGAAGGCATCGTCACCTGCGCGCTGCTCTTCTGGTGGATCGGGCCGCGCGCCAAGCAGGCGCTGATCCAGCGGTGGTCGCGCAAGCTGCTGGCATTGTTCCGCGTCTCATTGGTCGTGCGCGGCGAAACCGCCGACGCCAAGGACCTGGCCGGCTCGATGCTGGTGTCGAACCACGTGTCGTGGCTCGACATCTACGCGATCAACAGCTGGCACCCGCCGCGCTTCGTTGCCAAATCGGAGATCCGCTCCTGGCCGGTGATCGGCTGGCTGTGCGCCCAGACCGGCGTGCTGTTTGTCGAGCGCGCCCGCAAGCGCGACGCGCACCGCATCATGCACGCCATCGCGGATGCGCTGCGCGCGGGCGATGTCGTGTGCGTGTTTCCGGAGGGCACGACGTCGAGCGGGCTGCAACTGCTGCCGTTTCACGCCAACCTGTTCCAGGCGCCGGTGAGTGCCGGCGCGCCGATCCGCCCGCTGGCGCTGCGCTATCGCATCGCCGCCACGGGCGAGTTGACGACGATCCCCGCGTACATCGACGACCTGACGCTGCTCGATTCCGTCAACGCCATCCTCAACGGGCCGCCGCTGGTGGTGGAAGTCTTCGTGGGGGCCGCGATGGCCCCTGAGATGGACCGTCGCGCGCTGGCCGCGCACAGCGAGCAGGCCGTCGCCGCGCTGATCCACCGCGCGGGCTAGGGCGTTTCAGCTACTTCGCCTTGTGGGCGAGCGGGTCCTGCGCCTGCTCGCACGACACCTGCACGACGCTTCGATCGGCCGGCGCCAGCGCCAGCTTGGCCGCTGTAAGCTTGCCGCCCCACACGCAGCCCGTATCCAGGCCCATCACGTCGTCGCGCATCACCAGCCCGCGCGTCGACCAGTGTCCAAAGACGATCGGCGTGCCGCGTGTGCGTCGACCGGGCACGTCGAACCACGGCATGTGGCCGTCCGGCGCGCCGTCGGCATCCGTGGTCTCGAATTCCATCGTGCCGTCGGGCTTGCAGAATCGAAGGCGGGTGAGGGCGTTGATGGTCAGGCGCAGACGGTCCATGCCCACGAGATCGGGGCTCCACTTGTCGGGCTGGTTGTCAAACGCGTCGGCCAGGAAGGTCTTCCAGTGTGCGCTGCGCAGCTCCCGCTCGACTGCGCCCGCGAGCTCCAGCACGTCGCCGGTGGTCCATTGGGGCAGTACCCCGGCATGGACCATCAGGAAGCTGTTCTCGAAGATCGCCAGCGGTTGATGGCGCAGCCACGTGATGAGCTGGTCGCAATCCGGTGCGGCCAGGATGTCGGCGATGGTGTCGCGCTTGCCGGGCTTGCGTACGCCGGCAGCGACCGCCAGGAGATGGATGTCGTGGTTGCCCAGGACGGTGCGGGCCCGCCCCGCCTCGCATAGGGCGATCACCTGGCGCAGCGTGGCCAGGGAGTCGGGGCCGCGGTTGATGAGGTCGCCGACGAAGCGCAGGGGGGTGTTGGGGGGGATTTGTGCCAGCAACTTCGCAAGAGCCAAACAGCAACCCTGCAAATCGCCAATTGCGTAGGGTTCGATAACTTGCGGAGGGCTGGTAACCATGTTGGGCATTGTCAGCAAAGCGGGGAAGAGGCTAAGCGAGATGCTTTTTTTCGCGCCATGCGCCAAGCAGTACGCCAACGATGAGTCCTGCCATCACGCCTAGTAAGCCAAAAACCGATTTCTGCGGATATATCGGCTTTCGACTTATGTCCACGTCTCCCAATGCCCGCGTGTTGAACGTAAGCTCAGGATTGAGTTGCTCTTGCAGTGCAGATTTGCGCAAGCGCAGGGTTCTGATTTCTGCATCATTCCGACTGATCAGCTCGCTTAACAACACGCTTTCGGAAAACCGGCCAGCTCCAGCCTGTGCCAAGCTCGACTTGGCAATTTTATCAAGCTCCGCCCGCCGAGCTAGCTCGGTATTCAGCGCCGTGGAAACCTCTTGTAGATCGGACGCCAATCGACCGATGGAAGCTTTAGCTAGTAAGGCGTGCTCATTGATGAGTTCGCGTTCATACGCTTCCGCATATTGCTTGGCTCGTGCGTCACTGAAGCCTCGGACTGTGATTGAGATGAGATCTGCATTGCGAATCAACATGGCGCGAGCCGAGCCGCGGATGATGTCCGTTTCTTTGTTGACGTCAGTGGCCAACGGCAGTCCAAGTTGTGTTAGGACGGCATTTTCGAAAGAGCCAAGCTTGACGCGTTCCAAAGCTCGCGGCGGTGGCTCAATATATGTAACCCCATTTTGGCCAGTGGGGCCCGAATATATCTGACCAACTTGCAGTACGACGGTGGCTGACCACTCTTTGGGAATCGTCATCGCAATGCCGACTGAAAGTATCCCCCCAGTTAGTGTCGTTGCTGCCAACACGGCTGCATTGCGCCGGGCGAACTCAATAATGTCCGTAATCCCGAAGCCGGATTCTTCATCAAGTCTGTTGATAGTCATGCTCTGTCAATCGTCAATTCTTCTTGTCGATAATCATCCAACGTGGGGACTTGAAGCGAACAATGCTCCAGTAGAGCCAAACGTAGGTGATGATGAAAACGAGGATGAAGGGCACCAAGACCGCAGTGTTGTGCCAGAATAGGGTCGCAGGCGCGACTGCAAGAAGACTGAGCATCCAGAGGTAGGGCGCTGTCATGGAGTTACGGCGCAGGCGCTGGCGTTCTTCTTTCGAGCCGATTGCCCAGCGTAGCAGGCGCTTATAGATGAGCGTGTGCAAATGTACACCGTCGGGATAGCCCGCAGGTACACCACGTAGAATACGTCTGCGGTAAATAGAGAATAGTGTCTCAAAGATCGGATAGATCACCATCAGCACTGGGTACCAAGCCGAAACATTCGGGTGGCGCATTACAAGGATGATGGCGAGTTCCGCCAGCATGAAACCTACAAAATAGGCGCCGCCATCACCCAGGAATATATGGCCACCCGGGAAATTCCAGATGAAGAACCCAAGGATTGCCCCAATCATCGTAAATGACACGGCAACGATAAACGCATCACCAACTTGAAAAGCAACGTAGGCCAGTGATAAGAACATCATGGCGGAGATCATCGAGGCCAAGCCATTAAAGCCGTCAATGATGTTGATCGCGTTGGCAAGGCCGGCAACTGCCACCATCGTCAACGGCACGGCAATAATGGCTATATGCAGGATTGCATCCACCGAATTCACATCAATGCGAACGATTCTGGCATCAAGAAGCCAGGCGGCCATGAGCGCAGAGATCATGGTCGCAATCAAGCGCTCGCGAGGACTTACCTTTTTTGTGATGTCTTCGATCGTCCCGGCGGCAAATGCAGCAAGCGCGCTGACGCCGAGCAGCATGGATTGGTGTGCAACCCAATGCGGGCCGCGGATGTACAGGCTCAGGATCACTGCTACAAAGCCGATTGTGATTGCTAGGCCGCCAATCCGCGGCACTGGCCGCGAGTGATTCTTTTGGACACCGGCAAGATCCCAGTCGGCCGAAAAATGCGCGTGCATATGTGCATATCGGACGATGACCAAGCTCATCAGGAAGGAAACAAGGAAACCGAGACAAAGGCTCAGCATAGCAATCTCACGAAATCTCTCTCTTCGCAGCACCGAACCCTGTGATGTTGACGCTCGACAGGATTCGGTGCGGCCGCGAGCAAGTCTTAGTTTCTAGACGCCATCAAGGCGCTGCATGTAACAGGCTTGGTTATTTCTGTTCGGCGGTACGGCCATAGTGGTCTTCGAACCGGACGATATCGTCTTCTCCCAGATAGGCGCCCGACTGAACCTCAATAAGCTCCAGCGGGATATGGCCGGGGTTTTCAAGCCGATGCGTTGTTCCAAGCGGGATGTACGTGGACTCATTCTCTGCCAGCAACAAGGATTTTTCGCCGCAAACGACGCGTGCCGTCCCTTTCACAACGATCCAATGTTCGGCCCGGTGATAGTGCATCTGCAGACTTAGCGACGCGCCTGGCTTGACAATGATGCGCTTAACCTGGAAACGATCGCCTTGATCAATGCCTTCGTAGCTACCCCACGGGCGGAACACACGGCGATGCAGCATGGATTCTGAGCGACCTGCTGCTTGCAGCTGCGCAACGATAGTCTTCACGTCTTGCACGTTATCCTTGTGGGCAACCAAGACGGCGTCGGCTGTTTCCACAATGATGAGATCCTTGACGCCCAAGGTTGCAACCATCCTGCCGTCAGCCCGGATATAGCACCCCTGGCAATCATGGGCGAAGACGTCACCGATGAGCGAGTTGCCGTTCTCATCGCGCTCGGTGATATCCGCTAGCGCAGACCAAGAGCCGATATCGTTCCAGCCCAGCTCTGAAGCTTTGACAACGATGGCATTGTCGGTATGTTCCATGACCGCATAGTCGATCGAATCGCTGGCACATGCTTCGAAAGGCTCGCGTGCCAGCCGTAGGAAGTCCAGGTCATTTGCTCCTTGAGCGACGGCGTCCCGTACGGCAGCGAGCATTTCAGGCTGGTATTGACCGAGTTCGTTCAAATACACGTCGGCCCGGCACATGAACATGCCGCTGTTCCAGAGATAGTCGCCGGACGCTAGAAATTCTTGTGCAGTCTCCAGATCCGGTTTTTCGACGAATCGCTTCAGCGAATACAACTCATGTGCGCTTTCAGGATGCTTGCCATGCAAGATGTAGCCATATCCGGTATGTGGCGAATCGGGTTCGATGCCAAACGTAGCAAGTCGTCCCTTGCTCACGGGCTCCGTTGCTATTCCGATTAAGCGCGAAAACGTATCAACATTCTCGATAGCATGATCGGAGGGGAGGATTAATAGTATCGTTGCCGGATCAGATTCGGCGGCGACAATCGCTGCCGCAGCAACAGCGGGAGCCGTATTGCGTCCCACTGGTTCAAGAATGATCTTGCTGGGCTCGATCCCGATATCGCGCAATTGCTCTGCTACCAGAAAACGCTGTTCCTGGTTGGTAACAACTATCGGCGGCTGAGCTTGGGGTAGGGCGACTGCCCTAGCGGCGCACTGCTGCAGCAGGGTCTTGTCGCCGTTCAGCGCGAGGAATTGTTTGGGGTAACCAGCTCTGGAGGCGGGCCACATGCGTGTGCCACTGCCGCCGCAGAGAATGACCGGAACGATGTTCATGATGATGAATTCAGATGGCTGAGTGAACTACTGTTTATATTGAGGCAGCGTCTACTTGCGGAGAAACTGGGGCAATTTACACAGGTTTTTTAGCACCAGCGTATACAAGCCGCCGATGCCGTTGATTTGTTGCGCCCGCAGATCCTCCCGGCTTTTGCGCACGATGTTGGCGAGCGAACGGTTGCTCGCCCCCCCTAAGCGCATGCGAACGAGCACCTGGTCAATGTATGCGAGTTTAGCGCCGTGCTTTCCGACGAAGCGCAGCACAGATTCGTAGTCCGCCGAAATGCGAAACGACGTGTCGAACAATCCTGCCGCCTCATACAGACTGCGCTTAACGTAGAACGTGGGATGCGGCGGCATCCAGCCTCGTAGCAGGCTATTGGGTTTGAACTCGCCGCTACGCCAGTAGCGGATGGTTCGGTTAGGGTCGTTGCTACTCACGTAAAGCAGGTCCCCGTACACGGCGTCAACGTCTCGCTCAGCAAAAGTGCGAGCGATGGTAGCCAGTACCTCGGTATTTTCGAAGAGGTCGTCAGAGTGAAGAAATCCGATGACGTCCCCTGTTGCCGCGCGAATCCCCTTGTTCAGTGCGTCGTAGATGCCCTTGTCCGGTTCGCTGATGAAATACGCAAACCGATGACGGTATTCGTTGAGGATATCGACGGTGCCGTCGCGAGAACCGCCGTCGATCACGATGTACTCGACGTCAGGCCAGGTTTGCGACAGGACCGACTCGATGGCATCTCGCACGGTGGAGCAGCTATTGTAGGTGGCTGTAATGACGCTGATTTTCATAAGGCAAGATCAGGGCGAGGCAAGAGACGCATATAGGGCTCGCGTGTCGGCATAGGTTTTTTCCCAGCTGAACTGCGCAGCCTGGCGAAAGCCTGCTGTGCGCAACCGCATACGTGTAGCGGGATCGCGCAGTCCATCCAGGGCGCTAGAGATGAGGTCAATATCGGCATCTTCGAGCAATAGAGCTGCGTCACCCGCAACATCGGGAATCGAGGATGCGCGCAGTGCGACGACGGCGCATCCGGCTCGCATTGCCTCGATGACGGGAATGCCGAATCCTTCGTAGGCGGAGGGATACAGCAGGCAAAAGGCGCTGTTATAGAGCGCGTTCAGCTCGGCGTCCGTGACGAGTCCCGCGTGCTGATAACGCGTTGGCAGGATGCGATCAAGGAGGGTAATCTCGCTTTCCGAAAATGATCCACCACCAACAGCGACCAAGCGCAAATCCTTATGCCGAGCGACCGCACGTGCGGCTGCCAAGAAATTCTTGTAGCCGCCGCGGGCGCCGACGAACAGCACGACGTTACGGTCGGCATCATCGGGTTGCGCGGTCAGTGGTGCATAGTTTTCTGAAACCCCGTTGTGGATGACCACGACACGATCTTCAGAGATGTCGGGTAAGAACTTCAGTAGATCTCGACGCGTGTTCTCCGAAATGCAGATGATTTTTTCGGAGGCGCGAATCGCCGCAAACTTCTGCGCACTATGCACCCAGCGCCGTGGACCTTTGGCAAAGAGCTCGTATGTGAAGTCGTGTACCGTGGTGACGTTGCGAACTCCGCCGCCGCGAACCACCCGGTAATACGTCGAATGAAAAATCGTTGGACCCTTGATCTGAGGTGCACGATAGCGTTCCAACGTGCGCATCGTAAGCTGCATGGTATCCGGTGATCGCACAATCTCGGCGGGCAGCCTGCCACCGTAGCTGAGCACGCGCATGCTTACCTGATCGCGAGCCAGCCGCCGTAGCAGTTCGTTGGCATAGACCGTGATGCCTCCATGGCTCTGGAGCCGGTAGATGATGGCATCAATGGTCAGGGTTGCACTATGCATGTCGGCATTGGGTGTGTTGTCAATGACTCGCTGCCAGTTGTGCCAGAAAGTCCCGGTATGCGGCAGTCAATCCATTGTCGAAATCCATCTCGTGCGTCCAGCCAAGCTCGCGGATTCGACTGACATCCAACAACTTGCGCATCGTGCCGTCCGGCTTGCTTGTGTCGAATACCAAGCGCCCTTGATAACCGACGGCACGGCACACCGATTCGGCCAGCTCACGAATCGTGATGTCGACACCCGTACCGATGTTGACGAGTGGTGGATGGTCTGCTGTCAGCAATTGGCTGTAGCGGGCATCGTCCAAGTTCGCCAGATGCACGCAGGCGCGCGCCATGTCGGTGCTAAATAGAAACTCCCGGCGGGGTGTGCCGGTTCCCCACACAATCATTTCTTCGGCCCCCGAACACTTGGCGTCATGCGCCTTACGGATCAGGGCTGGAATGACGTGACTATTTTCGGGGTGGTAGTTATCGCCAGGCCCATAAAGATTCGTCGGCATCGCTGCGATAGAGCGGGTGCCGTGCTGACGGTTGAAGGACCAGCAAAGCTCGATTCCTGCAATCTTTGCCAACGCATACGGCTGATTGGTCTGCTCGAGAGGACCCGTCAGCAGGTAGCTTTCCTTGATCGGCTGTGGGCATTCGCGAGGGTAGATGCAACTGGATCCCAGAAAGATCAGTCGATCAACCCCCCGCGCGTGTGCAGCCTGGACGATGTTGCACTCCATCATCAGATTTTGATAGATGAAGTCAGCGCGATAGACATTATTGGCATGAATGCCACCGACCTTTGCTGCAGCCAGAAAAACATGACGTGGCTTTTCCGCGGCAAAGAATGCCTCGACGTCTTGTTGTCTGGTCAGGTCGAGTTCGGCATGTGTGCGAAGGATCAGATTGGTGTAACCGAGTCGTCGCAGTTCGCGCACGATCGCTGACCCGACCATACCGCGATGGCCCGCAACGTAAATTGGAGCATCAAGCTCCATGTATGGCTTTGCGTTGATCATTCGTGATAATCCATCGCCTTGAAACCGTGTGCCTTGACCAATTGGTCACGGCGAGCGGTTTCGTAATCGCTCTTCACCATTTCGCTGACCAATTCCGCGAACGACGTGCGCGGCTTCCAGCCAAGTTTTTGATGAGCCTTCGTCGGATCGCCAAGCAGCGTTTCCACTTCGGTGGGCCGGAAGTAGCGCGGGTCTACTCGAACGACCACTTCGCCAGGCTTGATGGGGCTTTCGTCGCCGGAGTTGGACACCACGATGCCAACCTCGTCGACGCCTGTGCCTTCCCAACGCAATGTGATACCCAGCTCGAGAGCCGCTGCCTCCACGAACTGACGCACGCTGTATTGAACGCCGGTCGCGATCACGAAATCTTCCGGCTGCTCCTGCTGCAGCATCAGCCATTGCATCTCGACGTAGTCGCGCGCATGGCCCCAATCACGCAACGCGTCCATGTTGCCGAGATACAGGCATTCCTGGAGCCCCAGTTTGATTCGAGCTATGGCGCGCGTGATCTTGCGCGTCACAAAAGTCTCGCCACGGATGGGAGACTCGTGGTTGAACAGGATGCCGTTGCACCCATAAATGCCATACGCCTCACGATAATTGACGGTGATCCAGTAGGCATACAACTTCGCAACTGCGTAAGGGCTACGTGGGTAGAAGGGCGTCGTTTCCTTCTGGGGAATTTCTTGCACGAGGCCATAGAGCTCTGACGTGGAAGCCTGATAGAACCTGGTCTTCTTGGCCAAGCCCAAGATTCGGATGGCTTCCAGAATGCGCAGTGCACCAATGCCATCGGCGTTGGCGGTGTACTCCGGCTCCTCGAACGAGACAGCAACGTGACTCTGTGCGGCGAGGTTGTAGATTTCGTCAGGTTGTACCTGCTGGATAATACGGATCAGGCAGGTGGAGTCGGTCAGGTCACCGTAGTGGAGAACGAAGTTACGTCCGCGGACATGCGGGTCTTGATACAGATGGTCAATGCGGTCCGTATTAAAAAGGGAAGCACGCCGCTTGATGCCGTGAACTTCGTAACCTTTGCTCAAAAGAAACTCAGCAAGGTAAGCACCATCTTGTCCGGTGACCCCGGTGATCAGAGCAATTTTTTTTGGTTGAAGTGACATTGTTCTCTCCAAAAATCTATTTCGACTTGCGCGAAGCAAGTAAATCAAAATTTATTCACAAAGATTGCCTTCGCCTAAATTAATAAGAAGATTGCATTTTCTTGTTGTTTCATAGCGAAAGTCGACGTTATTTTTTATCCAATGACTCACGTACGTTTGATACGCCATGACATCCGGGCCAATGATTGGGTCCATGAAGGGGCGTGCAGCTTGTCCGATCAGAAATGCGATAATAATCCATCGTGCCGAGGTTTCTTGCGTTATTGGCTTTGCATTTAGAACCTTGTTCGCTCGGAAGAAGACTGCAAAGCAAAGTACGGCAAATGGGAAGAAGTAATAGCTTAGGCGGAAGAATATAATTGATATTCTGGAAACTAAGGCAATTCCGATGAATAAGAGCGCGCAACAAAAAACGGTGTGCGTAAGATCCTCGGTTTCAAATATTTTTCGTCGACTGGCTAATGCGCATAACAAAGCAGCATCAAGAAAGAATCCAAGCCCAATGACGCTGCGGTTGTAGCGTTCTGAGTCGGCGTAGTATTCCAGTTTGCGAGCGAAGGTATTTGAATCGAGGCCAATTGAGTTTAGAAGCCCGGAAATTTCCTGCAGTTGGCTGAGAAGTAACCCGGATGCTATGCAAAAAATAGCGATTGCGGCGTATCGAAATTGAGCCGGAATCAATAGGATGATCATTGGTGCCATAGCTGCGAGCGCCGATGCGTGAAAAAAAGCAGCCATTGCAACCATTGCAATGTATTGAAGGTATTTTCTTCTGACTAAGTATTCGATACCCAGCAATACAATGGAAAGCGCAAGCGCTTGCCGAATTTGTTCGACGTAAACATACCAGCCGTAGAGAAGGACAAAGCAAAGCACTGCCAATCCGCGGTTTTGCAGTTGCTTGGAAAAGCGAAGCAGACAGAGGACATTGACGATGGCAATGAAAAACACTACAGCTTGGTAGTTCAGTGTTGCTGCCATCGAAAGGATCGCGTGAAAACCTGGTTCAAATTCGAGCAATCCTTCGGAGCAGATGCTTTCCGATAAACATTGGTATGCTTTAAAATAGTTGATCCAGTCGAATCCATTGGCATATCCAAGTCCCCAGAAGCAGAGCAGCGCCAAGCCCGACAACCACACATAGCGGTTGCCGTTCTTTAGTGCCGTTAGGCCGGCGACGAGCGCGTAGAGCGCTGCTAGTTGCATAGGTCGGATCGAAAGGTTAATTGAGGTGCAAAAGGAATCCTTACCCCGGTCTGCAAGCAATTGGGGTGAGGAGCAGCCGCGTCATTTCGTACTTACTTCTCGGTTCGATACACACTTGAAGAGTGAGCGACGTTAGAGCGCAGTTGAATGATGCGATCTACCTCCTCGTCGTCCTTCTGGTCTGCTCGTGGAGCGAACAGCGCGCGGCCGCGCGGGCTAGCATCATCCTCCGGTTCGCAAAGGTAGTAGACCGCAAAACTCTTGCGAAAAATATCCGATGGCTGAGTCAATGGACGCGACATGCCATGCCAAGAGTTTTGTGTCGTATCGAAGAGAATGGCTCGATTGAAGCGCGGCGCGACTTCGACTGCCAGCGCGCCGGGCTGGTTGGTGTCGGGATCGTGATGCCAGAGGCCCAGGTGGCCACCATGCTCCTCCTGCAATTCCGGCGAGAGGTAGATGATGATGTTGAGCTTGCGCTGCAGCTTAAGTTTCGGGTGAATCGAATAGTCAAGGTGGGGGTTTAGGTTGCCACCGGAGGCATGAATGTGCCATCCGCCCCCATGCAATCCGTTATCGGGAAACAAGGGTTTGCCGACTGCGGCGGAGAGCAGCCCAACGAATTCTGGTGAATTCAAATATGAGAACGCCCGGTATGTGAGATCTGGGAATACATTCCAGTCGTTGAGGGCTTTCTTGTCTTCGATTGGGTTCTTGTAATAGAACCACTTCTCCGAATCATATTGGAGAAACTGCTGGCTTAACTGGTGGGCGATGCTCTCTTCAAAGAAGTCATCGATGATGCAGTGATGGAAGGGCTGACCTTGCTGGAAGCTGGCTAAGCTAGCCAGCGTTGACGGCATATTAATCATATTGATTCTCCGGACTCGGTGCCGCGCTTTTTATGCTCGCGGCATTGCTTGTCGTCAAGTTGCTTTCAGTGCGGGCTGCGAGCAGATAAAAGAAAAGCAAGCGCAAAAGTTAATGAGAAGGGAACCTGTCCCTTTGCATATGGCAGTACGTATCGTGCAATAAATTTCAATCGTCCGACCAGATCGGTAGCAACTAGCAGGTTCTTTTGTCGCATAGCCTCTCGATCGGAGTCGCGCCGCCCAAGTTCTGCCAGTTGTTGCTTGACTCGGATGGCACGATTGGTGATGCGCCGCCAGTACCAGCTAAATCGCCGAATTTTCTGGATCGGATTCGTCAGCATCGCACCCATATCATTGTTGCTATGTTGACGATACAGCACAAATGATCGATCCAAATAAACAATGCGTCCATGCAGGGCGGCTTGTAGCGCAAACCATTGATCGTGCATGATGGCGCTACAAGGGACCGGCGTCGCAAGCTTGGCCAAAGCGCGATTGAATCCGACAGAGCAACCATAGACGGAGCTGAACCAGAGCAAATAATCTGCGTGCAGATTCCGCATCGGATCCAAGTTGCGATACCGGTACAGGCTTGGGCTGATCTCCGTTAGGTTTTCAGTCACGATAGTTAAATCCGAGAATACCAGCACAGGAGTATCGGATTTATCACCTTCCGCTTCCGCCGTTGCTGTCACTAGCTCAGATACCTTGTTCGGCAACCAGATATCATCTTGGTCTGCAAACAGGATGTAATCCGCATTGGAATACTCCATGGCCTTGCTGAAATTGGCCGCGACACCGCCTTGCCTCTCAAGGTTTACGATCCGGATTCTGGGTTCTGCTGCAGCCCATGCGTGCAGCATGGGGACGGTTTGATCTTGGGAGCCATCGTCACTGACAAGCAGGGTCCATTGTGCGAAATCCTGCTGTTGCAATGATTGGATAAAGGCATCGAGAAAACGCTCCCCATTGTATGTGGCGAGTACGATGTCGACTGTTTTATTCATTGCACTAAACTATGAGAGTGCGACCCGGTTGCAACGGGCGGGCGCATTTGCAAAAAATCAGCACCATGGCGCCAGTGGCGAGGAACTCGGTAAGGTATACCGAGACAATTAAACCAGTTCCCTTCCAGGCAAAAATCAGTGGGATGGCGTAGATCAGGTGGCAGAACCCGCATATTAGATAGATGCGGCTCATCTTACCCGACTGCCCGGCTCCCAAGAGTCCCCACTGCCCAATCGTGATGGCAATTGCAATAATCAATGGCAAACCAGCAAGCAGCCGAAGGTAAAACGCGGCGGGTTGCAAATCTGGGCCAAGGTAATGCGAGGTAATGGGTTCGCTCCCGAAGATGAATAGAGTGCCGGCAGCGATGGCAAGTGTGACAAGCAACGCGCCTCCTTTTTTCATCAACCGGCGAGCGTCATCTTGTCGGCCTTCAGAAAAGGCCAGACTCACGCGAGGGTAGATTGCTTGGGCAATCGGTTGAAGCACGCCTTGGGCTGCAAAACGCAATTTGTCTGCGGCGCTGAAATAAGCGACATCGCTCGATGTGCCGAACAAACCGAGAAGGACCGTATTCAGTGTCGTATAAAAACTGATCGCGATATTGGCCAGAAACATCGACCATCCGTCTTTCATCGCTGCCCACGTGCCTTGCCACGACGGACGAAGCAAGGACGCGGTGCGGTGATACCGAATCAGTCCCACGGCTATCAAGCCGGCAAAGAGAGTTCCTGCATTTTGAAGTACCGCCGCAGACACCAAGTCTCGATCATCGTGAACCGTGAGAAAGATTGCGATAACAGCTAGGATGCGAGCCGTGCTGGAGGCAAGCACTAGCAGTTTCATGTCCTCCAGACCTTGAAAGAGCCAGAGTGGTAACAGCACACTCCCAATCACGCCGACATAACTTGCTGACACGAGCAATGCCATACCCTCGAACTTTGGCACGATGCTGACCAATGCCATCACAAAGGCGTACCCGGCGGCTGCGAGGACGGTTTTCGCTGCAAGTGTGTCCGTGAAAATGCGCGACACCGCTTGCCGGTCGCTTCGGGCAATGGAGATGCGACGAGTTGCGGTCAGATTGAATCCGTACTCAGTTAGCATTACCAAGTACTGTGTCAACGCTTGCGCAAGAGCAAGGCGTCCGAACGCATTCACGCTGAGCACGCGACCAAGATATGGCAGCGTCAGCAGCGGGAGCAGATAGTTCGACGCTTGAACGATCGTCAACAGCAGGATATTGGTGCGCAACTTCGCCATGAATGCTATTTGGCAGCTCCTGCTGATACATAGTCGCGCAATGATGCGGCCGCGAGATCCTTGGCCGACAACACTGGTTCTCCACTTAGGGGCCAGTTGATCCCGATGTCGGAGTCGTTCCAGGCAATGCTGCGCTCATATTCCGGGTACCAGTAGTCCGTCGTCTTGTAGAGGAAGTCCGCCGAGTCAGACATTACATAGAACCCATGTGCGAATCCTTCCGGAATCCACAGCTGGCGGTGGTTTTCCGCAGATAGGATTTCTCCAACCCATTGGCCAAACGTAGGCGACCCGACCCGAACGTCTACCGCAACGTCAAAGACCTTGCCCAACACAACGCGTACGAGCTTACCTTGCATATGTCGCGATTGTAGATGTAGTCCGCGCAGGACCCCCCGTGCTGATCGCGAATGGTTGTCCTGGACGAAATTGACTTGACGACCTACAGCCTGCTCAAAGGCGCGCGCATTGAAGCTCTCAAGAAAAAAGCCTCGTGCGTCGCCAAATACCTTAGGTTCGAGCAGCTTGACTTCTGCAATGCTGGTTTCAATGACGTTCATAAAGGATCTTGTCCTCAAGAATCTTTAGCAGATACTCGCCGTAGCCGCTCTTTTTGAGCGGTGCGGCCAACGCCTGAAGCTTGGCGGCATCGATATAGCCCAGTCGGTACGCAATCTCTTCGGGGCAGGCCACCATCAGTCCTTGGCGCTTTTGCAGTGTGGCAATGAAGTTGGCCGCTTCCTGAAGCGACTCGTGCGTGCCTGTGTCGAGCCACGCGTGTCCGCGGCCGAGGATTTCTACCTGCAGGGCCTTGTCGGCGAGGTAACGCCTATTGACATCCGTGATCTCCAGTTCCCCTCGCGGTGAGGGGCGGACTTCGCGGGCGATTTCACACACTCGGTTGTCATAGAAATAGAGTCCCGTGACGGCGTAGCTCGAGCGCGGATTAAGCGGCTTCTCTTCGATCGAAAGTGCCTGGAATGTCTTGTCGAATTCGACCACACCGTAGCGCTCCGGATCGTGTACGTGGTAGGCGAAAACGGTTGCACCGCTGGTTTTGGCGTTGGCCTTGGCGAGTTGGGCGACCAAGTCGTGACCATAGAAAATATTGTCGCCAAGGATCAGCGCCGAAGGATCGTTGCCGATGAAGTCGGAGCCGATCAGGAACGCTTGAGCAAGGCCGTCGGGAGAGGGTTGCACCGCGTAGCGGATATTGATGCCCCACTGAGCGCCATCTCGCAGCAATTGCTCGAATCGCGGTGTGTCGGACGGCGTTGAAATGATCAGCACGTCTCGAATACCCGCCAGCATCAGCGTGCTGAGCGGGTAGTAGATCATCGGCTTGTCGAAAACCGGAAGCAGCTGTTTGGACAGCGACTGAGTAATGGGATAGAGCCGCGTGCCGGAACCGCCCGCCAGGATGATGCCCTTGCGTTTCATTTTTTTGCGCCTTCCAGGTTTGCAATCAAGTTGACTGCGGCTCTGACACCGTCCTGCCACGCGGGCAGGCGCACATCAAAAGCCGCACGTATCTTCTCCGTGGCCAACACCGAATTTGCAGGCCGGGCGGCTGGCAGCGGGTACTCCGTGGCGGGAATGCCGACAATGCCTTCGGCATCAAGCGTGAGCGGCAGGCCAGCCCTGTGAGCGAGATCAACAATGTAAGTTGCGTACTCGTACCAACTTGTGCGCCCACTTGCCGTCAGATGGAAAAGGCCGCTTACCGTGCTTCCCGAACTGCGCCGCAGCACGTTTCGCAAAACCTGGGCCGTAACGTCTGCGATCAGGTCAGCACTGGTCGGTGCGCCAAATTGGTCCGCGACGACACGTAACGATGTGCGCTCTTTGGCGAGCCGAAGGATTGTCTTCAGGAAATTCTGTCCATAGGCGCAATATACCCAGGACGTTCTAAGGACGACACCATTGGGGGTGTCCAAGACAGCCAAGTCGCCTTGCAGCTTGGAGCGGCCATAGATCGACGCCGGGTTCGGGGAATCGGTCTCAATGTATGGGGAGGTCTTCGTTCCGTCGTAGACGTAGTCGGTGGAGTAGTGAATGAGCGCGGCGTCTAGAGCGCGCGATTCCTCGGAGAGGATGGCCGGTAATTCGGCGTTGATCGTTGTAGCGCCGGCTTCATCCTGCTCTGCTCGGTCGACCGCAGTGTAGGCTGCAGCGTTGACAATCGAGATGGGTCGAACAGTGCGGACCAGGGCGCGAACGTCAGAAGCCTGGCTAAGGTCGCACTCCTTGCGGCTCACGGGAATCACGTCGGCAAGAATAGATAGCGAGCGCTGCAGGGCATAGCCGACTTGACCATTTGCGCCCAGCAACAAAATGCGCGGCTCAGCCATAGTGCAGCTTGGTCCAGTCTCGATAGGCCCCCGAGACGGCATTTTGGACCCAGTTTGGGTTATCGAGATACCAGCGAACGGTCTTGCGCAGGCCCGATTCGAACGTCTCCGCTGGGCACCAGCCAAGCTCCCGCTCCATCTTGGTGGCATCAATCGCATAACGTAGATCGTGCCCAGGCCGGTCCGCTACGAACGTGATCTGATCTCGATATGACCCGTGTGCCTTGGGACTCATTTCATCCAACAAGTCGCAAATGGTTTGCACTACTTCCAGATTCGTCTTCTCGTTGCGGCCGCCGATGTTGTAGGTTTCTCCGACGCGACCATGCTGAAGCACGGTGCGGATTCCAGCGCAATGGTCGGTGACGTAGAGCCAGTCTCTGACATTGGAACCATTGCCATAGACCGGCAGCGGTTTGCTCTCCAATGCATGGGTGATCATCAGGGGAATCAACTTCTCCGGGAAGTGATATGGCCCATAGTTGTTTGAGCAGTTGGTCGTGAGAACGGGCAAACCGAAGGTGTGATGGTAGGCCCGCACTAGGTGGTCGGAGCCCGCCTTGGAAGCCGAATACGGGCTATTTGGGGCGTAAGCCGTTGTTTCGGTGAATGCCGGGTCTTTGGGTCCCAGCGTGCCATAGACCTCGTCTGTCGAGACATGGTGGAAGCGAAAGCTTTCCTTGAGGCCGCCCTCAAGCTGGTTCCAGTACGCGCGAGTTGCCTCCAGCAGAGTGAACGTACCAACGACGTTCGTCTGGATGAAATCCGCCGGACCATGGATCGATCGATCGACGTGGCTTTCTGCCGCAAAGTGCACGATTGCTCGTGGGGTGTACTTAGCCAGCAGTTCATCCATTGCCACGCGATCGCAGATGTCGGCGCGCACGAACGTATGCCGGGCATCTCCCTCTAGCGACGCGAGCGACATCAGATTGCCGGCGTAAGTGAGCTTGTCGACGTTGACCACCGGCTCATCGCAACCGCGCAGCCAATCCAGAACGAAGTTGGCGCCGATGAAACCAGCGCCGCCAGTAATCAAAATCATGCGATTGTCGAGTCGTTGTTGCGCGCAGAAGAACTTGGACGAGGGCTGCGCGGTGGGGAAAGAGGCGGATGGCTCACAGGAGCCAGCCAAGTATTATAAAGGGCAAGCGGTTAGAATCCGAAACCACTTGTAACATTTCCGCGCGCTCGGCTCTCCAGTGCGCCTAGAGCCTCATGACACACCTAAATCCCACCATCTTCAAAGCCTACGACATCCGCGGCATCGTCGGAAAAACCGTCGACGCTGACACCGCCCGCCTGATCGGCCGGGCCTTTGGTTCGGCAGCCCGCGCCAAGGGCGAGTCGGCCGTGGTGATCGGCCGCGATGGCCGCCTGTCGGGTCCGGAGCTGCTGGCTGCACTCGCGGACGGCCTGCGCGCAAGCGGCGTCGATGTGATCGATCTGGGGCTGGTCGCCACGCCGATGGTCTACTTCGGCACCAACATCGAGCTGGCCGGCCGTCGCGCCACGTCGGGCGTGATGGTCACCGGCAGCCACAACCCGCCGGACTACAACGGCTTCAAGATGGTGCTCGCCGGCCAGGCCATCTACGGCGATGAGATCCAGGCGCTGCGCACGCGCATCGAGCAGGGCGACTTCACCGAAGGCGCGGGCGGGTACGTGCAGGTGGACATCCGCCAGCAGTACATCGACCGCATCGTCTCCGACGTCAAGGTGAGCCGCCCGATGAAGATTGCCGTGGACTGCGGCAACGGCGTGGCGGGGGCCTTCGCGCCGGCGCTGTTCCGGGCGATGGGCTGCGAGGTGACGGAGCTCTTCTGCGAGGTCGATGGCCACTTCCCCAACCACCATCCGGATCCGGCGCACGTCGAGAACCTGCAAGACCTCGTGCGCACGCTGCAGACGACCGACTGCGAGCTCGGTCTCGCGTTCGACGGCGACGGCGACCGTCTCGGCGTGGTGACCAAGGACGGCCAGGTGATCTTCCCCGACCGCCAGCTGATGCTGTTTGCGCAGGAGGTCCTCTCGCGCAACCCGGGCGGCGAGATCATCTTCGACGTGAAATGCACGGGCAAGCTGGCGCCGTTCATCCGCGAGCACGGCGGCCGCGCGACGATGTGGAAGACCGGTCATTCGCTGGTCAAGGCAAAGCTCAAGGAAACCGGCGCGCCGCTCGCCGGCGAGATGAGCGGCCACATCTTTTTCAAGGACCGCTGGTACGGTTTTGACGATGGCCTGTACACGGGCGCGCGCCTGCTCGAGATCGTCTCGCGCCTGGCCGACCCGAGCGCCACGCTCAATGCCCTGCCGAACTCGCACTGCACGCCGGAGCTGCAGCTGAAGTGCGCCGAGGGCGAGCCCTTCGCCCTGCTGGACAAGATCAAGGCGAACGCGACGTTCGAGGGCGCCAAGGAAGTCATCCGCATCGACGGCGTGCGCGTGGAATACGAAGACGGCTTCGGCCTGGCGCGGCCGTCCAACACCACGCCCGTGGTGGTGATGCGCTTCGAGGCGGACAACGATGCCGCCATGGCGCGCATCCAGGCGCAGTTCCGCCGCGCGATCCTGGCCGAGAAGCCGGACGCGCAACTGCCGTTCTGATCGAGCGGTTCGCACTCATGAGGTTGGGGGAAAGGATGGCGGCATGCGTGTGCTGATCGTCAAGGTGTCGTCGCTTGGCGATGTGGTGCATTGCACGCCGGTGGTGGCCGATATCCTGCGCGCGCATCCGGAGGCCGAGATCGACTGGGTGGTCGAGGAGGGCTTTGCTGGCATCGTGCGCATCGTGCGCGGCGTGCGCGAGGTGATTCCGTTTGCGCTGCGGCGCTGGCGCAAGTCGCTCGGCGCTGGCAAGACGTGGAACGAGATGGCGGCGTTTCGGCGTGCGCTGCGCACGCGGCCGTACGATGCCGTGCTCGATACGCAGGGGCTGATCAAGACGGCGCTGATTGCCACGCAGGCCAAGCTCGCACCGAATGGCTTCGTCGCGGGGCTCGGCAACCGTACGGACGGCGCGGGCTACGAGCCGTTGGCGAGGCTCTTCTATCAACGCAAGATCATGATGGAGCCGCGCATCCACGTGGTCGAGCGTTCGCGCCGCATGGTGGCCGAGGCGCTGGGCTACGCGCTGCCCGATACGATCGATTTTGGCCTGCAGCCGCCGGCGGAGCTGCCGTCCGCTCTGCCGCGCCCGTACGTGGCCCTCGTGCATGCGACGTCGCGCGCCGACAAGGCGTGGCCCGAGGCCGCGTGGGTCGAGGTTGCGCGTGAGCTGCTGGCCCGCGATTACGCGATCGCCCTGCCGTGGGGCAGCGA
The DNA here is from genome assembly GCF_001683835.1 of Ralstonia sp. RL. NCBI lineage: Bacteria > Pseudomonadati > Pseudomonadota > Betaproteobacteria > Burkholderiales > Burkholderiaceae > Ralstonia > Ralstonia sp. RL. The sequence goes on from NZ_LWRX01000095.1 coordinate 61,712, forward strand.
GGCCGAGCGCCGCACGAGCGAGTCCATCCGCGAGGCGATCGTTGCGGCGGTGCCTGGCACGGTCGGCCGCGTGGTGATTCCGCCGCGCATGTCGCTGCCCGACGTGACGGCGTTTCTCGATCAGGCGACGGCGGTGGTAGGCGTCGACACCGGCCTCGTACACATCGCCGCTGCGCTGTGCAAGCCGACGGTGGCGCTCTACAACTTCACCACATCGTGGCGCACGGGCGGCTACTGGACGCCCAATGTGCACGACCTCGGCAGCGCCGACGCCCATCCGACCAGCGCGCAGGCGCTCGATGCGCTGTGCGCGCTGGGTGTGCTGTGATGCTGCGCGTCCTGTATCGCTGGCTGTGGCGCATTGCGCTGCCCTTTGCGCTGCTGCGCCTGTGGTGGCGCGGGCGCAAGGAGCCCGGATACCGCCAGCACGTCGGCGAGCGCCTCGGGTTCTATCCGCCGCGCGTCAATCCCGATCGTCCGCTGCTGTGGGTGCATGCCGTATCGGTGGGCGAGACGCGTGCCGCCCAGCCGCTCATCGATGCGCTGCTCGCGCGTTTTCCGCACCACGCCGTGCTGCTCACGCACATGACGCCGACTGGCCGCCGCACCGGCGCCGAGTTCGCAGCGCAACGCAACGGGCGCGTCATCCAGGCGTATCTGCCATACGACCTGCCCAGCGCCGTTGACCGCTTCCTGCGCCATTTCCGGCCGCGCCTGGGGTTGCTGATGGAAACCGAGATCTGGCCGGTGCTGATCGAGCGCGCGTACGCTGCCGGTGTGCCGATGGTGCTCGTCAACGGGCGCCTGTCCGCGCGCAGCCACCGGCGTACGGCCCGTCTGGGCGATGCCGCGCGCGAAACCTACGCGCAACTGGCCGCCGTGCTTGCACAGACGCCCGACGATGCCGACCGCTACCGTTCGCTCGGCGTGCCGCGCGTGCGCGTGACGGGCAATCTCAAGTTCGACATCACGCCGCACGTCGACCAGATCATGGCCGGCCGCATGCTGCGCGACGCGTTGGGCGGCCGCGCCGCCTGGGTGGCCGCCAGCACGCGCGAAGGCGAGGAGCCGCTGCTGCTCGAGGCGTGGCAGGCGCACCGTGCGCAGCACGTCGGCAGGCGGCATGCGCTGCTGATCCTGGTGCCGCGGCATCCGCAGCGTTTTGACGAGGTGGCGCAACTGGCCGAGCGTGCCGGCCTGCGGGTCGTGCGCCGCAGCGCGCTGTCGATCTCGGCGGACGGCGTGGCGGGCGAGCTCTCGCTGGCAGAGGCCGATGTCCTGCTCGGCGATTCGATGGGCGAGATGGCGCTGTACTACGCCGCCGCCGAGGCCGCGTTCATCGGCGGCAGCCTGTTGCCGCTGGGCGGGCAGAACCTCATCGAAGCCTGCGCCGTCGGTACGCCGGTGGTTATCGGCCCGCATACGTTCAACTTTGCGCAGGCCACGCGCGACGCCGTGGCGGCGGGCGCCTGTATCCAGGTCGACGATGCGGCCGCGGTCACGCGCGTGATCGACACGTGGCTCTCCGACCCCGATGCGCGCGAAGCCGCGTCCCGCGCCGCACTTGCCTTTGCCGCCACGCACGGCGGTGCGACGGCGCGTACCGTGGAGGCGGTGGCATCACTGGTGCTGCCGACGCTGTAGCCGTGCATCGTCGGCACGAAAAGTGCGAACTCATCGCGAACCGGGCAGACTAACGGCTCTTTGCGCATTTGCATTTCGTCATTGTTCACGACTGTTCATGTCTCAACCGAATCGTCCCACGCCCACCTTGCTGCGGACGCCGCGCCGTGTGGTGCTGACGGCCGCAGCCCTGGCGGTATTGACCGCTGCCACCATCATTGGCGCCGGCTGCATGACGCCGACGGCTTCGTCCGGGGCCGCCGCCGCGGTCGCCGCCTCCGCATCCGAGCCGCACGCTGCGGCATCGGCCGCCGCCGCTGATAAACCGAGGCCGGCCAATGCCGCGCCCAACCCCGGCCAGGCCACGCTGACTCAGGCTCAAGGCGAGGGCCGCTCGCGCTTTGTGCTGATCCGTTGGCAAGAGCCCGGCATGGCGCCCAAGGTATTGCCCTCCAGCGAAGACGACGGCGCCGATGCGGCCGCGCAGCCGCTGTCCATCGAGTTCAGCGCCGGCCTGGAGGCCGCCAACGGCGTGGCGTCGGGCTACTCGGGCTGCAACCGCTTCACGGGGCCGTACGAAAAGCTCGCGTCGGGCATGCGCTTCGGCAACCTGGTATCGACGCGCATGGCCTGCGATCCGGCACGCATGGAGCTGGAGAATGCGTTCCTGGAGGCGCTCAAGTCGCCGCTGGCGACCGTAGGCATGCAGCCTTCCGCCAGCGGCACCCACGGCCGCCAGGTCATCTGGAAGACGGCCAGCGGCGCGCTGCTCCAGTTTGCCGAGCGCCCGCTGCCGCCGCGTGGCCAGTCACACTGATCAGCGCTTGGCAGATTGCGCTGCGGCCTTTGCGGGCCCCGTCCTGGCGACGCGCGCCGGCAGCGCGGTGATGTCGCTCGAGCCGCTGGCCGTGAGGAGCGTGTTCACCTGGATCACGTCTGCCTCGCTGAGTGTGCCGGCCGCGGACTTGAGCCGCAGGCCGTTGACGATCGTGTCGTAACGCGCGCGCGCGAGGTCACGCCGGGCCTGGAAGAGCTGCGCCTGCGCGTTGAGCACATCGGTGCCGATACGCACGCCGACACCGTAGGCGAGCTGGTTCGACTCATACGCCGTGCGTGCCGAGAGTTCGGCGGCTTCCAGCGCCTTCACCTGGGCCAATCCCGCAATCACGCCGATATACGCTTGCCGGGCGCCTTGCTCGGCAGAGCGGCGGGCGAATTCGAGGTCGTTCGCGGCCTTGGTCTCCAGTGCGATGTTCTCGCGCACGCGCGACTGGATCGCCCCACCCGCAAAGATCGGGATGGACACCTGTACCCCGATCTGCGAGCTGTCAAAGCGCGCGCCGCCGGGCAGCGAAGGCAGGTACTGGTTGCCGCTGGCATTCGTGTGGCCGGTCTGCGCGACGAGGTCCACGGAGGGCAGGTGGCCGGCCGCGGCCTTCTTCACATCGCGTTCGGCGCTCTGCAGGTTGTACTGCGCCAGCGCGACCTGCAGGTTGCCGGTGCGCGCTTGGTCCACCCACGGTTCGGCGGCAGCGGGCTCCGGTTGCGGCAACGTGGCTCCGGCGCGAACGCCTGCCAGCGTGCCGACGGGTTCGCCCACGATCTGCCTCAGCGCCGACTGCTTGACCTCAAGGTCGCTGCGCGCGGCGATGACGCTGGCTTCGATCGCGTCGCGGCGGGCCTGCGCGTCGTTCGCATCGGTGATGTTGGCGTTACCGACGTCGAAGTTGCGGCGCGCCTGTTCGTACTGCTGCTGGATCGCATCGCGCTGCGCGAGCGCGAGCTGCAGCGTGTCCTGCGCGTTGAGCACGTCGAAGTACGCCTGCGCCGTCCGGGTGATGAGGTCGAGCTGCGCTTGCGCGAGCGATGCTTCGGCGGCCTGGGCGGCAATCTCGCCTTGCTTGTAGGTCTCCCAGCGGTCCCAGCGGAACAGCGGCTGCGAAAGCGACAGCGTCCAGCCCGTCGACGAGAACGTCTTGTTGAAATCGACCGGCGCGTTCTGATCGAAGATGATGCGCGTCGTGCTCCACGCACCGCCCACCTGCGGCAGCAGGCCGGCGCGGCCCTGCGTGAGCTTCTCGCGCTGCGCGAGCGACTGCGCGCGCGCCGACGCGAATTGCGGATCGTTGGCCAGCGCGGCGCGGTAGGCGGAAAGCAGATCGGTCGCGGCCGCTGCGCCCGCCGGGGCCTGGGCCCAAGCGAACATCGGCATCATCGACGCGCACAGCACAACAAGTGCACCGCGCGCGGCCATCCGCGTGCGGCTACTGCGAGCAACAGTCATAAAGCCCCCGAGCGAGGAAAACGTTCGGAAGGCAGCGCGGACCACCGGGCGTGGTCCGCGTGGCTTCCCCAATCAGTACGTCGTCATCTGCGGGTCCACCTGGTTGGCCCAGGCATGGACGCCGCCCTGCAGGTTGTAGACGCGGGCCGGATCGAAGCCCGCACGCGTGATCAGAAACTGCGCAACCTGCGCGCTGCGTCCGCCGTGGTGGCAGATGCAGACGATGTCTTGGTCAGCATCCAGCTCGCCCGCACGTGCAGGAATCTGGTCCATCGGGATATGCGTGATCCCGGGCAGGGCACAGATTTCGAGCTCTTCCGCCCAGCGCACGTCGAGCAGGACGGGCTTCGCGCGCGATGCGTCGGCGAGCCATTGGGCGAGGGCGGTGGGAGCGAGCTGTTGCATGGTGATTGGGGCAGTCGGGGCGGGGTCAGAAGCGGAAGTGCGAGGGCGCGGGAATTCCGACCAGCGGTGCCACGTACGTCTCGAACAGGTTGCGCGTCTGGTATTCGGTGTTCGAGATGCGCGTGATGAGCTGCGCTTCCATGACCGGCGCGCCGCCGACGAAGATCGACAGGCGGCCACCCACCTTGAGCTGCTTGAGCAGCGCTTCCGGCACGGCCGGCACCGAGCCCGACACGCAGATCACGTCGTAGAGGCCATCGCCCCAGCCTTGGGCGCCGCTGGCTTCGACGACGTCGACGTTCGTCACGCCGTTGCGCGAGAGGTTGTCGCGTGCAAAGGCGACGAGTTCGGGCACGACGTCCAGCGTGGTGACCTGGCGGCCGCGATGCGCCAGCAGGGCTGCCATGTAGCCGGAGCCGGCTCCCACTTCGAGCACGTCTTCATGCTTGCGCACGGCCAGTTCCTGCAGCACGCGGGCCTCCACGCGCGGGGCCAGCATGTTCTGGCCGCCGGGCAGCGGGATTTCCATGTCGACGAAGGCCAGCGCGCGGTAGGCCTCAGGCACGTAGTGCTCGCGCTTGACGACCGTCAGCAGGTCTAGCACGTCGGTATCGAGCACGTCCCACGGACGGATTTGCTGCTCGATCATGTTGAACCGGGATTTTTCGATGTCCATGGGCATGCCTTCCATGCGGAGCAAATGATGCGAATGAGGGTTTGACGACAAACCCGGCATTTTAGCAAGTCCGGAGGACATTCCGGCAGCGGTTGTCATGACGTGGCGCCTTCATCGGGATTGCCGCGCGTGGCCGGGTTGCGCCAGGGCTGGTCGGTGAGGGCAGGCAGCGGCGGAACCGTCGCGCCGACCGCCGGATTGCGCAGCACGCCGTGCAGCAACAGCGAGACCACGTGCGAGATGAACGCCCTTGGGTCGAGCTGCCGATGCGAACACGGGCCGAAGGAGTGCTTCCACAGCATCAGGAAGATCATCGGCGCGGCCATCGTCAGGGTGGTCAGGTCGATATCGACGTTGCGCAATTCACCGCGCGCCATGCCGCGCTCGAGGATGCGCGCGAACAGCCGGTCGCAGCGTGCGATGACTTCCTCGTGGTAGTACTGCGCCAGGTCCGGGAAGTTGCCCGATTCGGCCATCAGCAGCTTGGTCAGGCCAGAGGCGGGGGATTCGCCGATCAGCTCCCACCAGCCCATCAGGATTTCGTGCAGCAGCGCCTCGGTGGTGCCCTCGAAGGTGTCGATGAAGGCTTCGCCCTCAGCCAGCGCGGGCAGGAGGTTTTCCTGCACGACGGCCTTGAACAGCTCTTCCTTGTTGGCGAAGTACAGGTAGACCGTGCCCTTGGACACACCCGCCGCCGAGGCCACGTCCTCGAGCCGTGTGGCCGCGTAGCCGCGCGCCACGAACAGGTTCAGCGCGGCGGCAACCAGTTCCTGCGGACGCGCCTCTTTGCGGCGGGTCCAGCGTTTGGCGGAAGACTCGGAATCTCGATCGGTCACGACGGCAACAACGGTAGGGCGGGTCACGCGGCAAGCGCCACTGACTCGCAGATAACTTACTTTCGGGTCATTAATGTACGCACGCTGTACAGATGGGTCAAGCGACATCGACGCTGTCAATCAGATCAGGGCTCGAAGTGCACGCATTGTGCTAGTGCACAATAGCGGCTTCTGCCTTGATGTCACCGACTCGCACGGCCATGGATTGCCGACCTCACTGTGGGGCATGCTGCATCGCGCCCTCGATCTCCAGCCCGATCCCCGGGATGCCCGGCGGCAAGCCGGCGGGCGTGCGGTGCGTGCAACTGGACGAGGCCAACCGCTGTCGCATCTTCGGCCGGCCGGAACGCCCGGCCGTATGCGGCAGCCTGCGGCCGGAGCCCGACATGTGCGGTGCCTCGGCCGTGCACGCCATGCAGTTCCTGACCCGGCTCGAGGCCGCCACTGCAAGCTCCTGATGCCTGATGTGCCATGACCGATTCTGAAATTTCCACGCCGTTCGTGCGCGCCCGCCGTGTCCGCTGGTGGGCGGGCGCCGCCGCCATGGCGGTGTCCATTGCCGCCATGCTCGTCGCCTGCATGCCGACGGGCTGGACGGGCGACGGCTACACCTTCTCGCGCAGCCAGATGCAGGATGCGCTCGCCCGCAAGTTTCCGTTTCAGCGGCGCTTTCTCGGCTTCTTTGACGTGACGCTGTCCAATCCGCAGGTGGCGCTGGACCCGGCGCGCAACCGCATCGCCATCCAGGCCGATGCACGCGTGGAAAGCGGCCTGTTTCGTGAACCGCTGACCGGCCCGCTGGCCGTCTCCAGCGGCCTGCATTACGACGCGCCCACACGTTCCATCCGCCTCGATCAACCGAGCGTCGACCGCTTTGACCTGCAGAACGTGCCCGGCGGCGTCGGCCCGCAGATCAGCGCGATCGGTTCGCTGATCGCCGGGCAGTTGCTCAACGATTACGCCGTCTACACCTTCAAGCCCGACCAGCTGAAAGTGGCTGGCATTGCTGTGGAGCCCGGTACAATCACGGTTTTGCCCGAAGGCGTGCACGTCCAGGCCAAGCGGCCTTGAACCCGGTGCACCCCTCAGCGCTTCGTTTTTCTTCCCCTGTTTGCTCACTGCATGGACATCGCACTCGCCATCAAAGCGCTGATTCTCGGCATCGTCGAAGGCCTGACCGAGTTCCTTCCCATCTCCAGCACCGGTCACCTGATCCTCGCCGGCCAATTGCTCGACTTCAATGACGAGAAAGGCAAGATCTTCGAGATCGTGATCCAGTTCGGTGCCATCCTGGCGGTGTGCTGGGAGTTCCGCCACAAGATCATCGACGTGGTGAAGGGCCTGCCGAACGACCCGCGGCAGCAGCGCTTCGCGATCAATGTGATCGTGGCGACGATTCCTGCGATCACGCTCGCGCTGATCTTCGGCAAGGCCATCAAGGCGCATCTGTTCAACCCCATCGTGGTGGCGTCGGCGTTCATCGTCGGCGGTTTCGTGATCCTGTGGGCGGAATGGCGCGAGCGCCATCGCGGCGAAACGCACGACCCGCGCGCCAATGCGCTGCTCGAAGCGGCCAAGGCCGGCGCGCCGCGCATCGAGACGCTGGACGACCTGCGCATCTCCGACGCCATCAAGGTGGGCTTCGCGCAGTGCTTTGCGCTGATCCCGGGCACGTCGCGTTCGGGTGCCACCATCATCGGCGGCCTGCTGTTCGGGCTGTCGCGCAAGGTAGCGACGGAGTTCTCGTTCTTCCTCGCGATTCCGGTCATCTTCGGTGCGACGGTCTACGAGATGTACAAGTCGCGCGCGCTGCTGTCGGCCGACGACCTCTCGATCTTCGCGGTGGGCTTCGTGGCGGCGTTCATCTCGGCATTCTTCTGCGTGCGCTGGCTGCTGAAGTTCATTGCCACGCACGATTTCCGTGGTTTCGCGTGGTATCGGATCGTCTTCGGCATCATCGTGCTGGTGACGGCGTACACGCACCTCATCGCCTGGCAGCCCTAAGCCGCCGGCAAGCATTTCCCTTCCTCGGCGCGCGGCTTTCGCGCCGTCTGCACGATCGGGCGGATTCGGACACACTGGCGGTTTCTTCCGTCAGCCGCTGACAACCGGATCGCCTGATCATGAGTGCACTTTTCCAGCCTTTTTCCCTGCGCGGTCTCACGCTCGAGAACCGCATCGTCATCTCGCCCATGTGCCAGTATTCGGCCGACAACGGCCGGGCGGCAGCATGGCACCACACGCACCTGGGCAGCCTGTCGCTGTCGGGTGCAGGCTTGCTCATGATCGAGGCGACGGCCGTGTCGCCCGAGGGCCGTATCACTCACGGCTGCCTGGGTTTGTGGGACGACGCAACCGAGGCGGCGCTGGAGCGCACGCTTGCGGCCATTCGCCAGAACGCGCTGGTGCCGTTCGGCATGCAGATCGCACATGCCGGCCGCAAGGCGTCAAGCGCGCGCCCGTGGGAGGGCGGCGCGCTGCTGCCGCTGGACGTTGGCGGCTGGGAGACGATGGGCCCCTCCGCATTGCCGCAGCGCCCCGAAGAACGCGCCCCGCGCGAGATGACCGATGCCGACCTCGCCCGCGTGCGCGAGCAGTTTGTGGAGACCGCCCGCCGTGCGGTGCGCCTTGGCATGGCGGCCATCGAACTGCACTGCGCGCACGGCTATCTGCTGCACGAATTCCTCTCCCCGATCGCCAACCGGCGCACCGATGCGTACGGCGGTTCGCGCGAGAACCGCATGCGTTATCCGCTGGAGATTTTCGATGCCGTGCGCGCCGTGGTGCCTGACAACATCCCGGTGGGCGTGCGCGTGTCGGCCACCGATTGGGTCGAGGGCGGCTGGACGCCAGAAGATTCGGTGGTGTTTGCGCAGGCATTGCGCGCGCGTGGCTGCGACTGGATCGATGCCTCCTCAGGCGGCGTGTCGCCGCTGCAGCAGATTCCGCTGTCGACGGGCTACCAGGTACCGTTCGCCGAGAAGATCCGCAACGAGGCCGACATCCCGACCATCGCCGTGGGCCTCATCAACGAGCCGCATGAGGCCGAGGCGATCGTGGCCGAGGGTCGCGCCGATCTCGTCGCCATCGGTCGCGCCTTCCTCTACAACCCGCATTGGGCATGGGCCGCCGCCGCCGAGCTTGGCGCGACGGTCAAGGCGCCGCCGCAATACTGGCGCGCCTTCCCGCGCCACGCCAAGAACCTCTTTGGCGAGACGCATTTCGGCGCGCGTTGATGTGCGCGCCGGCCGTGGTCAGCCGCGCTTGCGGAAGACCACGTCCCACACGCCGTGCCCGAGGCGCAGGCCGCGCTTCTCGAACTTGGTGACGGGGCGATAGTCCGGGCGCGGTGCGAAGCCGTCCGCGGTGTTTTCGAGCATCGGCTCCGCAGACAGCACCTCCAGCATCTGGTGGGCGTATTCCTCCCAGTCCGTCGCGCAGTGCAGGTAGCCGCCCGGCTTCAGGTGTGCGGCAAGGCGCGCCACGAACGGCCCCTGGATCAGGCGCCGCTTGTGGTGGCGCTTCTTGTGCCACGGGTCCGGAAAGAACACGTGGATGCCATCCAGTGTGCCTTCCGCAATCATGTGCTCGAGCACTTCCACCGCGTCGTGCGACACGATGCGGATGTTGCCGATGTCGCGCTCGCCAATCAGCTTGAGCAGCGCGCCCACGCCGGGCTCGTGCACTTCCACGCCCAGGAAATCGTCATCCGGACGCAATTGCGCGATGTGCGCGGTGGTCTCGCCCATGCCGAAGCCGATTTCGAAGATGCGCTTGGCGCCGGTACGGCGGAACGCGGCATCCCAGTCGAGCGGTTCGGTGGCGTAGGGCAGCAGGAAGCGCGGGCCGAGCGCTTCGATGGCACGCTGCTGGCCGCTGGAGGTGCGGCCGGCACGGCGCACGAACGAACGGATGCGGCGCAGGTGGCCGACTTCCGTGCCGGGGTCGGCGTCTGCTGCGGCGTTGGTATCTTGCGATTCCGGCGTGGCGTCGTCGGGGCCGGTGCCCGGTTGTTCAGTGGGCTGCATGAGGATCCCGGTGCCAGCACTGCGTCAGGCGCAGCAGGCAACAAAAAAGCCGCCGAGGGCGGCTGCAGGCTGTTCGGTGGAGCGGGCGATGGGAATCGAACCCACGGCTCTAGCTTGGGAAGCTAGGGTATTACCATTATACGACGCCCGCGTAGCCCCACATTCTATGCGGGGTTGCGGCGGTTCAGCAAGCTGAGAGCGTGGAGGGTGGCGTGAAAAGTGGCGCCACCGCCACTCCGCTCGCTGCATTCGCTGGCGCCTGTCTCCCCCCTAAACCCCCTGGCTCGCTAGCAAGTAGCGTAGCAGGAGCAGTTCAATCATAGCCCCTGCAGATGCTGGCGCTCGCGAGACCATGGTTGTCTCTGCAAAAGATGCGCATTGCCTCGCCAGGTGAGTCCGATGTGGTCGGAATCCAATAATTGCTTACCACCAAATACTTGACGGTTACCAGAGTCGATCGAAGCCCGATCCAAGTCAAAGCGTGCTCGAGTGACGACAGTATTGGATTGGAGGACTCGATTTCATATTGAATGCTAAAAATGGCGGCGTCCGGTTCCATCCAAGGGCGGTCAGACAGTGGAGGTAAGCGGAACTTTTTCTCTGAGTTTGCCAATATTTTTTGTCCGTCAAGCTCTTTGTACGCTGCCGCAGGAATGTAATTTATGTTCCCACCGGGAAGTTCAACCTTACCGTCCGGCGTGATATTCGCGTATAGGTCTTGGGTTGTGTGGTAAACGAGCTGCTGCGAGGGTGCGCTCACGCGAAAGCGCTTGACTACTTTGTCAGATGGAGTGGCGTTCTTGAGCTGAAATTCATAGCCGCGATTGAGTGCCTGCACGAACTCAAGCGACACGTCACCTACCAGATACTGATAGGCCCCAGTCGCCAGCAAGGCAGAGATACCCGAGCCAACAAGGAACTTCCATGATCCGGCAAACCCTTTGCTTTTTCGTTCATTGTCTCGTTCGGGTTGAGTGCTGCTGCCGGCGCCGGTATTACCAATTCTCTTCTTTCTCTTTTTTCTCATAAAGTGGTTTCGTTCATGCCTATTATTAATGCTGGATTGATGTGATGGTAAAATCTATTGCGAGAGTCGTGTGTGTTTTATTTTGTCAGGCAAATTTTTGTGCGCGGCAAGAGTGCCGCCCTCCCCATGTTTCCATTTGATATATGCAGAACTGCGTGAGTAATGTTGTCCGTTACAGCGGAGACTTGGCGGTGGTGGGTAGGGGTTTGGCAGATAACTGAGTTATTTGTATTGCTATATGCGTGACTTATCTGCTCGAATGTTGATCGTTTGATTTATTGTTTCCATCCCTTGAGGGTGGGGCTATGCATGATTCGGGTGGATGTTCGCAACACTAAAGTCTGTGTTTCGCAAGTCTTATTATTAAGGTTTGGTAACCATTGGTGAGTATTTGCTGTTTGTGTTCGTAATCTTCGTACCCCTAAAATAATCGGTTCTGAAAAATCGATGCGTGGTGTCCCATAACGCTACCATCCCTGAGCCGATGTACCTGCCACAATCCGCACTGTCGGCGTTATCGGGCCTGCTCGGCCAGCACACCCGCCAAATCACCATTGAGACAGCACTGACCACGGATAACTTGGTCGTGGAGCGCTTCACTGCGAAAGAAGCGGTGTCTGCGCCGTTCGTGCTGCACGTGGATTGCCTGAGCCCATCCGCCCACCTCGATACCGCTAAGCTGGCTACCGAGGAAATCACGCTGCGTCTCATGCTGCCCGATGGCAACCGGCGTGCATGGCATGGTTATGTGGTGGGCTGTGCCGCGCTCGGCGGCGATGGGGGTCTTGCACGCTATCGGTTGACTGTCGGTTCTTGGTTCGACCGACTGCGCACGCGCACGGACTGCTACGTCTACGAAAACAAGACCGCGCTGGAAATCATCGAAGAGGTCTTCGCCGACTATCCACTCGCGCATTTCCGTTTGGCGGTGAGCCAGCCAATGAGGAAGCGCTCCATCTGCTGCCAGTACCGCGAAACCGACTTCGCGTTTGTGGAACGCCTGCTAGCAGAAGAGGGCTTGTCCTACCGGTTCGAGCACCAGCAAGGCGATGCATCTCAATCCAGCGATGGCAAGGCGGCGCAATCCCGCCACTGCCTGGTGATTTTTGACAACGACGCCGAACGACCGACCTGCGCACAGCCGGAGATTCGCTTTCACCGCGTGGATGCCACCGAGCAGGAAGACGCCATTGAGCGCCTTTCGCGCACGCATACCGTTGGCACCAATGCGGTGACGCTCGCATCGTGGGACTACAAGGCGCTGGCAGCAACGTCAGCACAAGCGAGTGCTGATGATCCCGGTGGCGAACTGCCGACGCTGGAGAGCTTCGAGGCTTCCGGCCCCTATCGATTCAAGGATGCGAAAGGCGCTGACCACGCGGCGCGTCTACGCATGCAAGCCCATGAGGGCGGCTACCTTCGCTATCAGGGCCAAGGCAGTGTGCGCCAGCTCGGCGCCTGTCAGCGATTCAAGCTCACGCAGCACTTCGATAGCGGCCACAGCGAGTTCGTGACGCTCCAGGTCGAGCATGACGCCGCCAACAACCTCGGCGCCGACCTTGCCCGTCTGTTGGACACCACGGAAATCGAATCGGGCAGCTACCGGAACCGCTTCACCGCCGTGCCGGCTGAGGCTCCCATCGTTCCTGTCTATCGTCGTCGGCCCACTGCACCGGAGGGGCAAGCTGCAGTGGTGATCGCCGATGATGGTGCGCCGCTTACGACCGACCGCGATCACCGCGTGCGTGTCCGCTTCCCGTGGCTTCGCGCTCCAGATACCAGTTCCTTCCGCGACCCGGACAGCAGCGACCGCAGCCAAGTCACCGCCTGGGTACGCGTGGCGACCTCCAGCGCAGGTCCCAATTGGGGTGCGAACCACTTGCCGCGCGCCGGCACGCAGGTGCTGCTGACCTACATCGATGGGGATATTGATAGGCCGCTGGCGGCCATGCAGCTCCACAGCGAGCAGGACGCTTTGCCTTGGCCCGCTCCTGATGCTCCGCTAGGACAGGTACTTTCCGGCTGGCACTCGCAGGGGCTCGGTGGCGAGGGCTACAACCAGTGGGTAGTCGATGACCACCCCGGTCAGCTACGAATGCGGCTGGCAAGCTCCACCGCCAACAGCCAACTCAACCTTGGCTACGTGATGTCGCACGGTGCGACCGGTGGCGAGCGTGGTAGCTGGCGCGGCACCGGGGCGGAACTGCGCACCGATGCGTGGGCGGTTGTGCGCGCTGGCGGGGGGCTGCTGCTCTCGACCACGGCACAACCACGGGCAGGCGGAACATTGCTCGACGCGCACGAGGCACGCGGTCAGCTCACAGCAGCGCAGAAGACCGCGCAGCGCTTGTCCGATGCCGCATCGAGCCAACAGGCATTGCCGCTGGCGGCCAACGAAGCCTTCGACCCGCTCACACAGGCGTTGGACCCCGCCCAGGATGGCCACTACGACAGCAACGTCAATGGGCAGGATGCAACGCAGCCGAACAAGGCACCGGTAGAACGCTTCGGCCAACCCTGGCTGGTGACAGAGTCGCCCACCAGCATTGCGCTCGCCTCGCAGGCAACCACCACCGTCTACGCAGGCCGACACTTGCACGGCACCGCTCAAGGAGACTGGCATCTCGCCGCTGGCAATGTCATTGCCGCTGCAGCGGCCAAAGGTGTGAGCCTGTTTGCGCAGCGCAATGGGGTTCGGGTGATTGCCGAAGGTGGGCCGGTCTCCATTCAGGCCCACACCGATGCGCTGGCAGTGCTCGCTGATAAAGCCGTCACCGTGACTTCCTCTGCGGATTCGGTCGAAATCCTGGCACAGCAGAACATCGTGTTGCATGGCGGCGATTCCATCCTCCGGCTGGAAGGCAATGCGATCACCTTCGAGACGACCAAGCTGGACGTGAAGGGGGCCGGGCATCCGCTGATCGGGCCGGGCGGGCAGGCTGCGACATTGCCGGCATTGCCAGTGGGAGCGCTGGGTGAAACCCCGCACTTCATTGAACTGAATCACCACTACGACGATCTGGAGCCCGTCAAAGGCGCGCCCTACAAGCTGCACTTCAGCGACGGGACCACGATCTCCGGCAAGGTGGATGGCAACGGCTTCGCTCGCCATGAGGGCGTCCCGCCAGGTGAAGCCAAGGTCGAATGGGGTGAAGACGCACGCAAATGGGCAGCCGAGTCGCAACGCACCAATGACCGCTTTGGCGCTGCCGCCGACGCTGACTCTGCCATCGCCCTCGTCAAAAGCTTGTTGTCATGATCGCTCGCACCATTCCCATCACCCAGGTCAAGCCGGACCTGAAGGACTCGCTGCGCATGGCCGTGGCGGAAATCGAACGTTTCCTGGCGATGTTCTACCCGGCCGAAGCGATCGACCAGACCCACGCGGCAAAGGCCATCGCCGGCCAGTGGCTGTCACGCGTCAAGGGCTTCCACGAGGACGACGACTTCCTGCACCTCGTGCGCGACTTCCTGAGCTATGTGCTCAGCGGTGGGGAGCACTCGCGTATCTCGGATCAACTGGCCTATTACTTCTCCGGATTCATGCCGAGCTACGGCTCGGCCTGCATCCTGCTCGGCATGGTCGCCGACGGGTTGCCTTGGTCTGAGGTGCAGGCGTTCATGCACAGCCAGTCCTACGGCAATGCTCGCGAGTACATCGAGACCTTCGATTGGGCCAGTGGACGCGAGCGCGCCGACGCTGAAGTCGATGCGTGGCTGGCTATTCTGCGAGAGCAAGACACCCGCCTGCAAACGGCAATGACGCGTGAGCCCGTCCTGCTCGCGTTTGCCCCGCCAAGCGCTACGCCGAATGGGCCGGTCACGGATGTGCCCGCTCGTGGACCTCTACCCGCGCCACGCCCGCCGGTGCCTGCCGTGCCCCCGGAACCCGAAGCGCAGATGGCGCGCAGGCTGGCGCCGTCGCTGATTCGGATCGCCAAGGTTCCATCCATATCGCTATGGCCTCTCTTGCTTCTTTTAGTCCCGGCTAATGCCCTCAGGAAGAATACGGAGGACGAGGACATGCGGAAGCTGCATGAGCAGTATGCACGGCAGCAGAAGCTGGTCGTACGCGACACGCAGCAGAAGGCGGATGCCACGACCGACCAGACCAACAACGAGTGCAAGGCTCAGATCGAGCAAAACCAGAAGAACGGGGCCGTTTGCGAGAATGACGGCTATGTGTTGATGGAGTCGGCACTGCAGTACAAGCGCTTGGTGAATCCGCCCAAAGGCAAAGGGCTTGATGGTTTGTTTGAGAAGTTGGAGCCGCTCAACCAGCCGGCACCGATGCCGGACACAGTGACCGTGCCCAAGCCGGGGAAGCTGGTGTTTATCCCTGCCGACAAGAAGCCGCCTCGGCCTGAATACGCGTATGCAAAGCCGAAGCCGGGCGTAACGATCGCGCCAACCTATCCAAAGTTTGTCGTGTTCGAGGCCAAGCACATTTCAAAGGGATTTGAGCCGACAGATACAGACGGGATAAAGAAAGAGGCTAGGCGACGGCTGGGGGAAACGTGTGATGGGACGCAGATGAGTGTCCCGTGGACAGAAGAGCGGATTCCTCAAGCGCTCAGGCGAAAAGACAGCCTCATTCGGGATAGGCGGGCGCAGAATGATAAGCGTGAGGAAATAGATGAGCATGGCTACGCTCGCTGGATATTTGTCTGTTTGCCCGGGCCAGTAGGAGACGCAAAGCCGTCGAAGCTATTTGTCTTCATCGACGTTGTTGAAGCGAAGATGGATTTAGAGAAAACTCCCGGCCCAACATCGAGCCATCCTAACGGGAAAAACGGACTATAAGGAGTTGAAATGGCATTCAAGGATGTGCGCCGACAGAAGTTTCTGGACGAAAAAAACTATCGTGAGCTGGATGAGCAACTGGCCGACTATATTCAAAGGTGTTACAAGAAGCTGGCAAACGGTTCCGAGCTTACTGACCAGGCAATGCAGCGTTTCCGTTGGTCGGCGGCCTCTGATGGGTTGCAACAACTGATCCTTCGTTACACGGCAGGCCGTCCCGTTGAGGACCTTCGTGCGCAACTTCCGCAAGTTGTTGAGGACTTCGATGTTTATATCGCTAACGAAGTATCAGCGCGAAAAAAAGACCCTCCACGTAACGTCGCCGACACGCTTGAAATCACTCAGCTCGAAGCCTACGTCTATGTGTTCTGGTTGCTTGCTCTATGCAAACTGCTGCGGCACGAGGCGCTGATTCCCAAGGTCATGAGTTGGGTTGATAAGACATTCGACTTCAATCGGGGCCGGGATATCCTGTTCGAGAACGTTGTGCAGGCGTTGACAGGTAATCATGTCGAATCAGAGAAGGTCTTGCTGCATCCCGAGCCATATCGACCGCTGGGTCGCGCCACCGTGTACGCGCCCGAAGAACGCCCTGCGCTGGTCAAAGAGTTCGTCGAGACTTGGTACAAGCACATGAAACCGTGCTACTGGCACGGTACGCATACCGAAGGCACGTCTTACTTCGGCTATTGGGCTTTCGAGGCAGCGCTTGTCACTGTCCTCTGGGATATTGACGACAGCAGCTACCGGGACAACCTCGTCTATCCCAGGGACTTGGTGGACTGGTATCGAGCCCATGGCAATGGCTACACCGCGCCAAGCACGCCACCGCGCCAGCCAGCCGGCCAGCCATGCCCGAAGGAAGGCTGGTGGTTCACTCCTGCCGCTGCTGGCTCACGACGGCATTTCAAGCAAGGCGAAATCATGCCGGAGGTGCGATCCGACTATGGCTCAACCTTCTGGCAATGGGATAGCGATCAGTCCGCACCGAAGCTGTAGCCTTAGTTCTTGCCGGGGTGCCTGCGTATTACCGGAGGTGCCCCTCTCGGCAGATAACCCACTCGGTATGCCTCGCGTGCCTGTTGTCTGCCGTGCGATGACTGTTGATGGTTGGCGTATGACTTCCAGCCCTCAACGACATGTCGCAGACCCTCACCCAAGAGCAGGAGAGTTTTATCGCTGATGTTGTAGCCGAGCAGTTCGGCAAGACCATGGGCTTCGCGCGATTCGCGGATGCGCTGGCGATGACTGCGAGGACATCGCTGGATTCGAGGCTGTTCCCAGCATCGACGTGGTTCGGCGTATATGGGCCGCCTACGTCTGGCGCCAAGGCTGACCGTGCATATGACTATGGCGTTTGTTTGCGTCGCCGAAGTTGCGGATGCTTCGCCCGGAGTAGGGCCGTGAACTGCTGGACAAAGCTCACCACGAGCGCCCGTTCGTCCTCGTCCAAGTCTTTGAGCACGTCAGACACCGCAGCACTCTGATCGTCAATGTGCCGTGATCCGCGCCGCAAAAGCGCGTCCACAGTGCAGTCCAGTGCATCGCTCAACTGCTGAAGCCGGTACAGGGTAGGGACCCGCGTACCGCGTTCCCATCGAGACGCCGCCGGCTTGCCGGCCTAACTTCGCCAAGACTCCAATGCCGGCGCGGATCCGCCGGCAGCGGCGGTTTGCGCGGCGAGCGTGTGCGCGTAGTCGACATACCAGGCCAGCACCTCCGGGTTGGCCATCGCATCGGGATTGGCGATACGCTCCGGCGGCGCGCCCAGCAGCAGCTTCTTGATCGGCACTTCCATTTTCTTGCCCGACAGCGTGCGCGGCACGCCCGGCGCTTGCACGATCACGTTGGGCACATGCCGCGCCGACAGCCCGGCCTTGATACGCGCATTGATCGTGCCACGCAGCGTGTCGTCGAGCACGGCCCCTTCGCGCAGCACGACGAACAGCGGCATGAACGATTCCCGGCCGAGGAATTCCAGGTCGACAACGAGGCTGTCGAGCACTTCCGGCAGGTCTTCCACCACGCGATACAGCTCGGCCGTGCCCATGCGGATGCCGTGGCGGTTGATGGTTGCGTCGGACCGCCCGTAGATGATGGCGCCGCCGCGCGGAGTGATCTTGATCCAGTCGCCGTGGCGCCACTGGCCGGGGTACATGTCGAAGTAGCTGTCGCGGTAGCGGCTGCCGTCGGTGTCGCCCCAGAAGAAGAGCGGCATCGAGGGGATGGGCGCCGTGCAGACGAGTTCACCCACCGCATCGATGAGCGGGTTGCCCGCTTCATCCAGCGCTTCCACGCGCGAGCCGAGGTTGCGGCATTGCATCTCGCCGGCGTAGACGGGCAGGGTGGCCACGCCGCCGACGAAGCAGCCGGCAAAGTCTGTGCCGCCGGAGATCGGGTTGAGCCAGACGTCGGCCTTGACGTGGCGGTAGATCCAGTCGTAAGCCTCGGCCGACAGCGGCGAACCGGTCGAGCCGATCGCACGCAGCTTCGACAGGTCGAAGTCGCGACCGGGCTCGATGCCGGCTTTCAGGCAATTGGCGAAGAACGCCGCGCCGGCGCCGAAGAACGTCACGCCTGCGTCCTGTGCGAAGCGCCACAACGTGTTCAGATCGGGCGTGCCGGGGTTGCCGTCGTAGATGGCGAGGGTCACGCCGCCGAGCAGGCCGCTCGCCTGCGAATTCCACATGACCCAGCCGGTGCTGCTGTACCAGTGGTAGACGTCGTCGGGGCCGAGGTCGAGATGCAACGCGCCCATCATCGTCTGCACGAGCAGCAGGCCGCCATGGCCGTGCACGATGGGCTTGGGCATGCCGGTGGTGCCCGACGAGTACAGGATCCACAGCGGGTGATCCGCCGCCACGGGCGTGATGACGAGCGGTACGTCGTCGGCAGTCAGGTCGCGCCAGTCGCGGGCGTGCGGGAACTGCGTGCGGTCGATGTCGCCGTGCAGTTGCGGCACCAGCACGAGATGCTCGACGGTCGGCAGCGCGGCCATCATCTCGGCGACCACGCCGGTGCGGTCGAACGCGCGGCCGCCGTAGTGGTAGCCGTCCACCGCGATCAGCACCTTCGGTTCGATCTGGCGGAAGCGGTCCGTGACGGCCACCTGGCCCATGTCCGGCGCGCAGACTGACCAGATCGCCCCGATGCTGGCCGTGGCGAGGAACGCGACGATGGCGTCCGGCGTGTTCGACAGGTATGCCGCCACGCGGTCGCCCGGCGCCACGCCCATCTCGCGCAGCGCCGCAGCCAGCGAGGCGACGCGGCGGCGCAGTTCGCGCCAGGACAGGTCGGCCAGCGGTTGGGTCTCGCTGGCGTAGCGGATGGCGGTGCGGTCAGGGCTGCCGCCTTCCTCCACATGACGCATGACCTGATCGACGTAGTTCAGCTTGGCGCCGACCAGCCATTGCGCGCCCGGCATGGTGCGGTCGCCCAGCATCTGCGTGAACGGTGTCGAGGCGCGCAGGTCGAGGTAATCCCAGACGGAGGTCCAGAACGCCTCCAGCTCAGTGGTGGACCAGTCCCAGACTTGCGCGTAGCCCTCGGGCGTGGTGGCCGAGAAGCGCAGCCCGCGTTCGCGCGCAAGCCAGTCGAGGTAATGCGTCAGGCGCGCGTTGGCAATGAAGTCAGCCGAGGGCGTCCACAGCAGGGCGCCTTCCTGAATGGTGCTCATATGTCTCCTCCGCCAGATGGGAAATCGGCAAGGGAGGCCGCCCCCGCTATCGATGTGCGGCGGGTCGGCCCGGGGGGATGCGGCTCAGATGCCACCCATGCACAGGTACTTCAGCTCGAGGTATTCGTCGATACCGTAGACCGAGCCTTCGCGGCCCAGGCCCGATTGCTTGATGCCGCCGAACGGCGCCACCTCGTTCGAGATCAGCCCCGTGTTGATGCCGACCATGCCGTATTCGAGCTGCTCGGCCACGCGCCAGATGCGGCCGATGTCGCGGCTGAAGAAGTACGACGCCAGGCCAAATTCGGTGTCGTTGGCCAGGCGCACGACTTCCGCTTCGTCCTGGAACTTGAAGATGGCGGAGACCGGGCCGAAAGTTTCTTCGCGCGCGATCAGCATGTCGGGTGTGGCGTCGGCCAGCACGGTCGGCTCGACAAAGCGCTGCGAACCGAAGCCCTGCATCAGCTTGCCGCCGGCGGTCAGGCGCGCGCCCTTTTGCGTCGCGTCGCTGATGTGGCGCTGCACTTTCTCCACGGCCTGGTCGTCGATCAGCGGGCCTTGCACCACGCCCGACTCGAAGCCGTTGCCGACCTTGATGCCCTTGACCTTGGCCGAGAGCTTCTCGACAAACGCGTCGTACACCGAGGCATGCACGTAAAAACGGTTCGTACACACGCACGTCTGGCCGGCGTTGCGGTACTTCGACTGCACCGCGCCCTCCACGGCGGCATCGATATCGGCGTCGTCGAACACGATGAACGGCGCATGGCCGCCCAGCTCCAGCGCCACCTTCTTCACTGTCGGCGAGCACTGCTGCATCAGGATGCGGCCGACCGGCGTCGACCCCGTGAACGACAGATGCCGCACGATCGGCGATTCGCACAAGGCCTTGCCGATGGCGATCGAGCGATCCGCGTCACCCGTCACGACGTTGACGACGCCCTTCGGAATGCCAGCGCGGTGCGCCAGTTCGGCCATCGCGAGCGCAGACAGCGGCGTCTGCTCGGCCGGCTTGATGACGATGGTGCAGCCTGCCGCCATGGCCGGTGCAACTTTGCGGGTGATCATCGCCAGCGGAAAGTTCCACGGCGTGATGGAGGCGCACACGCCCACCGGCTGCTTGAGCACCACCATGCGCTTGTCGCGCCAGGTGCTGGCCATGACGTCGCCGGAGACGCGCTTGGCCTCTTCGGCAAACCATTCGATGAAAGACGCGCCGTAGACGATTTCGCCCTTGGCTTCGGCCAGCGGCTTGCCTTGTTCAGCCGTCATCAGCGCGGCGAGGTCGTCGG
The DNA here is from genome assembly GCF_001683835.1 of Ralstonia sp. RL. Classification (NCBI taxonomy): domain Bacteria; kingdom Pseudomonadati; phylum Pseudomonadota; class Betaproteobacteria; order Burkholderiales; family Burkholderiaceae; genus Ralstonia; species Ralstonia sp. RL. The sequence goes on from NZ_LWRX01000095.1 coordinate 82,362, forward strand.
CGTTGGCGATCAGCAGGTCGAACCAGCGGCGCATCAGGCCGGCGCGCTCCTTGCCGGTCAGCTCGCGCCACGCGGGCCACGCCGCATTGGCCGCGTCGATGGCGCGCAGCGTTTCTGCGTGCCCGAGATTGGCGACATCGGTCAGGTGTGCGTTGGTGGCAGGGTCGTAGACGGGGAAGGTGGCGCCGTCTGCCGCGCCCACCCAGGCCCCGTCGACATAGGACTGCGTTTTGACGAGGGTGCGGTCTGTGATGCGCTCCAGCGCGTTGGCGGCGGTGCGGGATGCGTCGAGTGCTTCGGCCATGGCGTTCTCCATAAGGAAGGCGGGCCCAGTCGACAAAGAGGGCCCGCCTTTTAGATGCAGCAGTCGCTTAACTCGCTAAGAATAACCGAACGATCGTTCGCTCGCAGGCCACGCCGCCAAGCCTTGTGGTTAGTGGAAGAGCGTGTCCCACATGGCGTCGACGCGGGCTTTGACAGCGGTCTCCATGACGATGGGCTGGCCCCATTCGCGCGTGGTTTCGCCAGGCCATTTGTTGGTGGCGTCGATGCCCATCTTGGAGCCCAAGCCTGACACCGGGGACGCGAAATCTAGGTAATCGATCGGCGTGTTCTCGACCATGACCGTGTCGCGCGCCGGATCCACGCGCGTGGTGATTGCCCAGATCACTTCCTTCCAGTCGCGCAGGTTCACGTCGTCGTCCACCACCACGATGAACTTCGTATACATGAACTGCCGCAGGAAGCTCCACACGCCAAACATCACGCGCTTGGCGTGGCCGGCGTATTGCTTCTTCATGCTGACCAGCGCCATGCGATAGCTGCAGCCTTCGGGCGGCAGGTAGAAATCGGCAATCTCCGGAAACTGCTTCTGCAGCAGCGGCACGAACACTTCATTGAGCGCCACGCCCAGCACGGCCGGCTCATCGGGCGGCTTGCCTGTATACGTGGAGTGATAGATCGGGTCGCGGCGCATCGTGATGCGCTCGACCGTGAACACGGGGAACCAGTCCTGCTCGTTGTAATAGCCGGTGTGATCGCCGAAGGGGCCTTCGAGCGCGTGCTGGTAGCCGCTCGGGTGCGTTGGGTCCGGCTGGATGTGGCCTTCGAGGATGATCTCGGCGCCGGCCGGCACCTGCAGTTGTGCCTGCGCCAGCGAAGGCGTCAGACAGGTCGCAAGCTCGGTCCGGCTGCCGCGCAGCAGCCCCGCAAACTGGTACTCAGATAGCGTATCCGGCACCGGCGTCACCGCGCCGAGGATGGTGGCCGGGTCGGCGCCCAGCGCCACCGCAATCGGAAACGGCTGGCCCGGATTCGCGATGGCGTGTTCGCGGAAATCCAGCGCGCCGCCCCGGTGCGCCAGCCAACGCATGATGACCTGGTTGCGACTGATGACCTGCTGCCGGTAGATACCCAGGTTCTGCCGCTTCTTGTGCGGCCCGCGCGTGATGACCAGCCCCCATGTGACGAGCGGCGCCGCATCGCCGGGCCAGCACGTCTGTACGGGAATGCGCGAGAGGTCAACGTCATTCCCTTCCCACACGATCTCCTGGCACGCCGGCGACGACACCTTGCGCGGTGCCATATCCCACACGGCCTTGGCCATCGTCCACAGCTTGCCGGCTTCACGCAGACCGCGCGGCGGTTCGGGCTCTTTCAACGCCGAGAGCAGGCGACCGACGTCCCGCAGTTCATCGAGCGACTCCGCGCCCATGCCCAGCGCCACGCGCCGCGTGGTGCCGAACAGGTTGGCGAGCACGGGCATGTCGTACTTGCGCGCACCGTCCGCCGGCCGTTCGAAGACGACCGCCGGGCCCTCCGCGCGCAGCAGGCGGTCACAGACTTCCGTCATTTCCAGGCGCGGCGACACCGGCTGGCGCACGCGGCGCAACTCGCCGGTGCGTTCCAGTTGGGCGAGAAAGTCACGTAAGTCCCTGTATTGCATGGAAATTTTGTAACCAAAGGTAAGGTGGATCGTCTATCACGCGGAGACCCGGGCCCGCCAAATGGTGGTCGGGCCGCGGTTTTTTTGGTGTAGGCAGGGTGGCCGCGATTGTAAGGCCAAAACCCCATGGCACCCTGATGACAGAACGAACCGCAGGTCGGCGGCGCCGAACAACGCGACCCTTTTCATAACCTTTTGATATGAAAATCGATTTCTTTATGATTGACTTGGAATAACGCGCTTCCTACAATCCAAATCGATCTGGCAATTGTTGCGTCGCAACATATCTTCGGCTAGTGCCCTCGCCCATTCTCTCGCTCGTATGAGGGGCGATGCCAGAGCACTTCATCATCGCTGCGGGACGTGACCTCCCCAAGGACACGCCCCGCATTTGTCTGGGCACAAGGGGAGTGCCCCCAACAGATGCCGGCTGACTGCAACAGCGCGGCATCCTTACTAAAAACCGTTGCGATTCGAAACGCACGGCGCCATGCAAAAGAAAGGCGCCCACCGGATCTGCGCAGCGGACGGAGGTAAGTATGAACGGTTGGAAAACCCTTCATTCTTCCGGGATCGGTTCGGCGCTGCAACGTCGACTCGTCGCCCCGGTTGGCCGCCGCCTCGCGCGTGCAGGCCAAGTTGCGCTGCCTCGTAAGCTGCGCATGGAGTTGAACGCAGGGGGCGCCGTCGCGTCCCGCAATGAAATGCATCCGGGGGTGCTGCTGGTGTTCCGCAGCGGGCATGTCGTGCTCAACAGCATCGGCGTGCTGGCGGTGGTGGCTGCCGTCGCGCTCTCGCTGAACAGCGAATGGCGTGCCATGGTGGCCCAGCGGGTGCTCAAGTTCGCGCCAGGTGCGAATGCTAGCGCGGCTTCGGCCGCGCCGTCGCGTAGTGCTACGGCCGGCTTGGAGCCGGTTGCATTTGCGCCTGCCGCTCCGGCAGCCGGCGCGGGTTTAGCGCCGCCCGTGGTCGAAGGGGCTGGCTCGCAGGGCGCCGCAGTCGTTGCGGCCGGGTGGGACACGCTCTCGAAGGTGCCGTCCGTCGCCGAACTGGCCGCACAGATCCCGAACACGCAGGTCGTTCGCGAGGCACGTGAGTCGGCAACCGCCGGTACCCCGCGCGAGCAGGCTGCCGTGGCCGAATACATCGCCCGCAAGTACCGCGTGGCGGCGACCGCCACCGGCCAGCTCGTCAAGGCGGCGTACCAGACCGGCAAGGAAGTCGGCCTCGATCCGCTGCTGATCCTGGGCGTGATGGCCATCGAGTCCAGCTTCAACCCGTTCGCCGAGAGCGGCATGGGTGCGCAGGGCCTGATGCAGGTCATGACCAAGGTCCACCAGGACAAGTACGAAGTGATGGGCGGCGTGGGTGCCGCACTGAACCCGTACGCCAACATCAAGGTGGGTGCGCTGGTGCTCAAGGATTGCATCGCCCGTGCCGGTTCGATCGAGGGCGGCCTGAAGCTGTACGTCGGCGCGGTGACGCAGGGTGACGGCGGCTACGGCGGCAAGGTGCTCGCCGAACGTTCGCGCTTGCGCATGGTGGCGACGGGGCGCCGCTCGCCCGTGACGATGGCGGCGGAGCGCGAGCCGGTGAAGGCCGTTGCCGCACCGGTGACGCAGGCCGAAGCCAAGGCGCAGGCCAAGCCGGCCGACAAGCAGCCGCTCAGCGGCCAGCAGGAGGAAGCCCGCCTGGAAGACAAGTCGCAGGGCCAGGCCTGATCGACGATTCTTGCCACGCTATATAAGAAAGGCCGTCTTGAGGGACGGCCTTCTTGTTTGGGCGAACGCACCAGCGATTTTATTGGCTGAACAGTCGGCCAAGCCTCGAAACGGCTTCTTCCAGATGGTCCATTGCGGTGGCGTACGACAGGCGGATGTAGTGCTGCGCCGTGTGCGGGCCGAAGTCCAGCCCCGGCACGAGCACGACCCCGGCGTCATGCAGCATCGACTGCGTGAGTGCGTCAGCATTGCCGGCGTGCGGGTGGTGCACGCCGCGGCAGTCGGCATACACATAGAATGCACCGTCCGGCTTGACGGGTACCTTGAAGCCCAGCGATTCCAGTGCCGGCACGATGAAATCGCGGCGGCGGCGGAATTCCGCCTTGCGGTCTTCGTAGATGGCCAGCGCCTGCGGCTCAAAGCAAGCCAGCGCCGCATGCTGCGCCACCGCCGAAGCGCAGATGAACAGGTTTTGCGCGACCTTCTCGAATTCGGGCACCAGCTCAGCAGGCGCGACGAGCCAGCCGAGGCGCCAGCCCGTCATGTTGAAGTACTTCGAAAAGCTGTTGATCGTGACGACATCGTCGCCGAAAGAGAGGGCGGAAACTGGCGCTTGGTCGTATGACAGACCCTGATAGATCTCATCGACGATCGTGAATCCGCCGCGCGCGCGCACCGTCTGCACGATGCGCTGCAACTCGTCGGGCAGGATCGACGTGCCGGTCGGGTTGGACGGGGAAGCCAGCAGCACGCCCTGTGTGCGCTTACTCCAGTGGGCGGCGACCTGTCCGGCCGTCAGCTGGAAACGGTCTTCCGGCCCCGACGGCACCAGCCTGGCCACGCCGTCGAAGGCCGCAACGAAATGCCGGTTGCACGGATAGCTCGGATCCGGCATCAGGACTTCGCCGCCGATCTCCACCAGCACCGCGCACGCCAGCAGCAGCGCTGCCGACGCGCCGGCCGTCACGATGATCCGCTCGGGCGCAATGTCGAGGCCGTACGTGGTCTGGTAGTAGCGCGCAATCGCCTCGCGCAGCGGGCGGATGCCGAGCGCCCCAGTGTATTGCGTGACGCCGCGCCGCATGGCATCGACGGCGGCCTGCACGACGGGCTCGGCGGCCGTGAAGTCCGGCTCGCCGATGCCCATGTGGATGATGCTGCGCCCGGCCAATTCCAGCTCGCGGGCCTGCTTGGCCAGCTCCATCACATGGAAGGCGCGGATATTGGCCAGCCGGGCGGCCGTGTGCAGGCGGTGGGCATCCATCTCGGGCGAAGCAGAGGAAGGGGAAACGAACAGCAGAACGCCGGAATTTACCGGCGGGCGGCCACCTCGACCGCACGCACCTGGGCGGCCAGCTTGTCGAGCACGCCGTTGACGTACTTGTAGCCTTCCACGCCGCCAAAGGTCTTGGCCAACTCGACCGCCTCGTTGATCACGACCTTGTACGGGATGTCCAGGCAGTGCACCAGTTCGTATGCGCCGACCAGCAGCGCAGCGCGCTCCACCGGCGAGAGCTCGGCTACCGGGCGGTCGAGGTACGGCGTGAAGGCCTCGGTGAGCGTCGTTTCTTCGCGGATGGCGCCGTGCAGCAGGGCATCAAAGTGGGCGCGGTCCGCCTTGTTGAAGCCCTGTGCGTCGTGCAGGTGCGCTTCTACCACGCCCGGATCGTTGCGGTTGAGCAGCCATTGGTACAGCCCCTGCAGCGCCAGTTCGCGTGCACGGCGGCGCGCGCTCTTGGCGGGCGCCTTGGTCTTGGCTGGGGAATTGTCTTGCGTCATGAAAAAAGCCCTTGCGCGGATGCTCGCGCTTATTCGTTCTCGTCGTCCTGGCCGTGGTCCTGCAGGCCATGCAACGCATTGGTCAGATTGGCCATCTCGACAGCGGCACGGGCGCAGTCGCGGCCCTTCTCGCGGGTGCGGGCGTGGGCCTGGGCATCGGTGTCGGTGGTGAGGATGCCGTTGGCGATGGCGATGTTGAAATCCAGGCCGACACGCGTGATGCCCGCGCCGGACTCGTTGGACACCAGCTCGAAGTGGTACGTCTCGCCGCGGATGACGGCGCCGAGCGCGATCAGCGCATCGAACTGGCCCGATTCGGCCATCTTTTGCAGTGCAAGCGGCACTTCCAGCGCGCCGGGCACGGTGACGAGCAGCACGTCTTCGCCGGCCACGCCGAGTTGCTCGAGCTCGTCGACGCATGCTTCGCGCAGTGCCTCGCACACGGGCTCGTTGAAACGCGCCTGGACGATGCCGATGCGCAAGCCTTCGCCGTTGAGATTGGTCGGGTAGAAGCCGTGGTCCATGGTGTATTCCGGTTTGGGTTGCCGCCGGGGCAACGTCACGAGATCAAGAAGCAGAAAACCAGCGCGGCAGCCGAGGCCGCCGCAGAAAATCCTCAATGCGTCGCCGCGTTGGCGGTCTCCGGGGTATCGGCCATCGACTGATACGCGGTGACCTCCAGGTCGTAGCCCGTCATGCTGGGCAGCTTGAGCGGCGAAGCCAGCACGCGCATCTTGCCCACGCCCACATCCTTGAGAATCTGCGCGCCGATGCCGTAGATGCGCGGGTCGGGTTTGGTGCGTGGGCGCTCGTGCGGGGCGTCCAGGGCACTGAACTGCGTAAACAGCCGCTCGGGCGAGTCGCCGCAATTGAGCAGCACGACCACGCCGGTCGGCGCCGCCTGCACGGCACGCAAGGCGGCCGGCACACTCCACGAGTGCGTCGTGCGCTGGCATTCGAGCAGATCGAGCACCGACAGCGGCTCGTGCACGCGCACCAGCGTCTCCGTGCCGGGGCTTGGGGTGCCCTTGACCAGCGCCAGATGGGCGCGGCCGGCGGCACGGTCCCGGAAGGCAACGGCGCGGAAGTTACCGAACTGCGTTTCCATCGTGCGTTCACCCACGCGCTCGACGATGCTCTCGGTGCGGCTGCGGTATTGGATCAGGTCGGCAATCGTGCCGATCTTCAGGCCATGCTCCTTGGCGAACTCCACCAGATCCGGCAGGCGCGCCATGGTGCCGTCGTCCTTCATGATTTCGCAGATGACCGAGGCGGGCGACAGCCCAGCCAGCGCGGCCAGATCGCAACCGGCTTCGGTGTGACCGGCGCGCATCAGCACGCCGCCGGGCTGGGCCATCAGCGGGAAGATGTGGCCGGGCTGCACCAGGTCTTCGGGCTTGGCATCGCGGGCGACGGCGGCCTGCACGGTGCGGGCGCGGTCGGCGGCGGAAATGCCGGTGGTCACGCCCTCGGCAGCTTCGATCGACACGGTGAAGTTGGTGCCATGCGGCGTACCGTTGCGGCTCACCATCAGCGGCAGATCGAGTTGGCGGCAGCGATCAGCGGTGAGCGTCAGGCAGATCAGCCCGCGGCCGAAGCGCGCCATGAAGTTGATGGCCTCGGGCGTGACGTAATCCGCCGCCAGGATCAGGTCGCCTTCGTTCTCGCGATCTTCCTCGTCGACCAGGATGACCATCCGGCCGGCGCGGATTTCGGCAATGATTTCTTCAACTGTGGCGATCGACATGGCGTGGCAGGGCTGCGCGCCGCCGGCCGACCCCCGCGTATTCGTATCGATGGGGCGCCGCGCGACTGCATAAATGGGAAGCCCGCTATTGTACGCCAAGGCGGCCGAGGCAATGCCCCGGCGGCGGGGGCTTAGGCGCTCGCGGCCGGCGCCAGGGTCGTCTGGCTCAGCATGCGCTCGACATAGCGGGCGATCAGGTCGATCTCGAGGTTGACCTGGCTCCCAGCCTTCAGGTGCTTGAGGGTGGTGACGGCGACCGTATGCGGGATCAGGTTGATGGAGAATTCGCAGCCGTCGGCGTCATCGCGCACACTGTTGACGGTCAGGGACACGCCATTCACCACGACAGAGCCCTTGTACGCCAGATACTTGCCGAGTTCCGCAGGCGCGCGCACGCGCAGCTCGTGAGACTCGCCCACCGGCGCGAAATGTGTAACGGTGCCAAGACCGTCGACGTGGCCAGACACCAGATGGCCGCCGATGTGGTCGGCCAGCCGCAGCGCCTTCTCCAGATTGACCTCGCCGGGGCGTTCCAGCCCGACGGTCTTGGAGAGCGATTCACGCGAGACGTCGACGTCGAATCGGGTGTCGGTCTTGGCCACGACCGTCATGCAGGCGCCCTGGATGGCGATCGAATCGCCCAGCGCCACGTCCGCCAGCGGCAGGCCGCCGGCGTCGATGGACAGGCGCACGCCCGCATCAGGGTTGGCACCCAGCGGCGTGACGGTTTCAATACGGCCAACTGCGGCAACGATTCCCGTGAACATGGTGGTCAGTCTGTAGGGTTGCGGCGCGCCAGGATGCGGAGGTCGCCCCCGATGCGCGAGATGTCATGAAAGAAGAACTCGGCCGCGCCTTCCAGTGTCTGCAGCGGCCCCATATTGAACATGCCCTGGCCCGAACCCAGCACCTTGGGCGCCAGGTAGACCAGGATTTCGTCGACCAGCCCCTCGCGCAGCAATGAGCCGTTGAGCTTGAAGCCGGCTTCGACGTGCAGTTCGTTGATCTCGCGGCGGCCGAGCTCGCGCAGCATGGCGGCCAGATCGACCTTGCCGTCGGCGTTGGGCAGGAGGATGACCTCTGCGCCGCGTTCGGCCAGCGCGCGCATGCGGCCGGCTTCCGGGTGGGCGGCAAAGATCAGTGTGGGTTCGTGGTGGCCGTCGGTGGTGAGGATGTGCGCGTCGAGCGGCACGTCCAGCTGGGAATCGATCAGCACGCGGCGTGGCTGGCGCGGGGTGGAAACGGCCCGCACCGTGAGGCGAGGATTGTCTTCGCGCACTGTGCCGATGCCGGTGAGGATGGCGCATGCACGGGCGCGCCAGCGGTGCCCGTCGTTACGCGCTTCGGTTTCGGTGATCCATTGGCTGATGCCGTTGTCCAGCGCCGTGCGGCCATCCAGCGATGCCCCGACCTTCACGCGGACCCACGGCGTGCCGCGCGTCATGCGCGAGACGAAGCCGATGTTCAACTCGCGCGCCTCACGCTCCAGCAGGCCGCAACGCACGTCGATGCCGGCATCCCGCAGCCTTTGCAGGCCGCGCCCGGAGACGGCGGGGTTCGGATCCTCCATGGCGGCCACCACGCGCGCGATACCCGCTTCGACGAGCCGATCCGCGCAGGGCGGGGTGCGGCCGAAATGGCTGCAGGGCTCCAGCGTCACATAGGCGGTGGCACCCCGCACATCTTCGCCGCGCGATTGGGCATCCTTGATGGCCTGGATTTCTGCATGATCCTGGCCGGCGGGCTGCGTATAGCCTTCGCCGATGACGGTGTCGCCGCGCACGATCACGCATCCGACGCGCGGATTGGGCGTGGTGGTAAACAGGCCCTTCTCGGCCAGCGCCAGGGCGCGCTGCATCATGGCGTGGTCGAAATCGGAAAACATGGGCGTGAAGCGGTGGTTGCGGTTAAGGGTCGTCGTCAGCGGTATCCGTGCAACGGCCGCGGCTCGTGGCCGGGTCGCAGATGCGAGGGCGGCCGGCAGCGTTGATGACCACGTTGCGCCGATGTCGCCCACAGGTGAGGGTCAGCGTGGCACCGTTCACGTCGGACATCCGTGAGTATCCCACAGCCTCGTAGGAAAGCGTGCCACGCCCCAGGTTGGTCGTGAGGCTGACGGCGGGCATCGTCGGCAGTGCAACGGCGGTCAGTTTCCTGCCGTTTGACGAGGGCGCCCCGTCCGGTGCCGCCAGTGGCAATTCCGTCAACGCCCATCCGGTAGCCCAGCTGGCGTTTTCCCTCGGGCCGAGCTGCGTCTGGACATGCCGCCGTTGGGCCGTCGCCTGAGCCAGCGAAACGGTGCTCATCAAGCGCTGGGCGAGGAGTTCGACGGTCTCGCGCTGCCATCGGTCGATGATCGACGGCACGGCAAGCGCGGCCAGCACGCCAACAATGGTGAGCACGATTGCCAGTTCCAGGAACGTCACGCCCGCCTGGCAGTGGCGCTGGCGGTGCGTCACGGCCAGCATGCGGGATCGTCGGGGATGCGCTCGCCGGTGCTGCGCAGGGCGAGAAACGGGCAGTCCGGATCGGGCGTGTGCGGGACGGCCATCACTTGGACGCACTGGGAGATCGGCAGGCTTCCGTTGACGCCCGTGCACACCTGCGGAGGAAAGATGGTGTAGCCGTCCGCCCGCGTCATGGGGCCCGGAGACCGCGAATCATCCGTTGCGTACGTGCCGGTGCGCGCGTGTCGCAGCTCCAGTTGGGACAGCGTAGCGACCAACGCGGCGCCCGCCGCGGCCCGGTGCGTGCGCTTCCAGTAGGCCGGCCACGTTGAAGTCGCCACGAATGCCAGCACGGCCGCAATGACCAGCACGGCCATCACCTCAATCAACGTGAACCCACGCAAGCGATGCATCAGCGCGTCCCTGCTTCGGTGACTTCACGCCAGCTCAATCGCCCAAGCTGGCGCGTATAGCTGCGCGATTCGAGCCGCTGCGCGCGTCCGCCGGTGAGTTGCCACATCGTTGTGTGGACGGCTTGCACTGCGACCCCGCCGGGCACGTGCGCGGGTGGCGCGGCGTGCATGGTGATGAGCGGCGTGCCGGTCAGGACATGACCAGTGCGGCCCTCCTCGTTGGGCGGCAGGCCCGTGCGCGGATCGAGCAGGTAGGCCCGTTCCCGGCCGCTCGCGTCTCGTGTGGTAAGCAACACGCCGTGCGTGCCGGCCACTGTGAGGTCATCGACGGCCTCGCCTTTCGGCAGGTCGATGTGCCAGCCATTGGACGCACCGCCGCCTCCGTCGGCGCGGATGACGACACCATCGGCGTCTTCATTCGCGTTCAGCCTGGAAAGACTGTCGCGCGACAGGTTGCCCGATGTGCCGGTGTCAGCAACGCCATACACGGTGGCGGCGCCGTGGGCGTCGATCGCGGTGAACACCAGCAGCGGGCCGCCTGCCGTCGCGGCCAGCAGGATGGGGCCCAGCACGCGCTGAAGCGAGCCGCCGCGCGAGGTCGCCTTGAAGAACGGCGTACGCCGTTGCGTTTCATTCGTCCCCAGGGCTTGTTGCCAGGTGGGACCGTGGCTCAGGTCGAAACGCCAGATCTGGCCTTGGGTATCAGCCGCATAGGCGAGGGTGGCGGTCCCTTGCGGGCCGAGCGCCACGGCGGGGGCGCCGAGCCCACCCCGGCTTGCGGCTCTGGGCACCGTCATGGCATGGGCCGTGCGACCGGGCTGCCACGGGGAGGTACGCGGCTGGTCCAGCGCGAGCAGCAGCAGGCGGCTGTCTGCATTGGCATCCCCTTCACCGTTGCCGCTGATGGCGAACCACCGGGCCGGACCATTGTCGCTGTCGGCCAGCGGAACAACGGGGATGGGGCCGTCGACGCGGCCCACGGAGACGTCGTCACTGCCGTCATAGGCGAGCATCGGTACGGGCCCGGACCACGTGGGGTCGGTAATGTCCACGAGGAACAGACCAGGGCCCATGGCGCCGTTCGCGCAGGTCAGCACCGAATGCCATTGCGCGCCGGTCCATGCGTCTGCAGCGAACGGGCGGCGGCACACTGGTGCCGGTACCGGTTGCCCCGGTGACGTGTTCCGGGCGGCGGTCGGCAAGACGGCGTCGGACATGACGGCAAAGCGTTCTGCACCGGTCAGCGCATCAAAGCCGTGCAGCATGCCGTCGTTGGCGCCCACATAGACCATCCACGGCCGAGGGGCGTGCGCTTGCCGGAACGCCGCATGGCGCGCATCGAGCACGAAGCCCGGTGGCCCGAGCAACTGCACGCGCGCGCCTCGCATGGCGCCGAGCACGGAAGCGCGTGGCCGCAGGCCGCGATCGCTGTATTCGCCGTTGCGCACGCCGCGCAGGTAGTCGATGCGCTGGCGGCCCAGCTTTTCGTCGGCGTCGATGGCGGCCTGCTGAGGGGCCGAGAGGGCCTCCCAACGCAGCGGCACGGGCACGCGGGACGTCGACTCGCCAGCGCGGAAGGTCCAGAGTTGCCGTGCGTCTACCGCAGTGCGATCGAGAAGGCGGCCTGCTTCCCACAGATCCGTCGGGGCGGACGCGTCCGGTGTGCCTAGCGTTGGCAGGAACCGCATGCCCCGCAACTGGCCGCTCCAAGCGTCGCCGCCACGCGCGATGACGACCTGCGTGGGCAACCGGCCTGCGGGATGGTCGAGGCTGGCGGCGGGCGTCGACCCGGCCAGCGCAGTGGCGAGCCACACACCAATGTGTCGCGCGCTCATGGTTCTGCCACCCGGGGCCGGTACACCGTCTGCAGCATCACGTTGACGGGGGCGTCCTCCGCATTGCCATCGGCATCTACGCTGGCGGGGCCAAAGCCGATCGCCGTGATGCGGAACAGCCAGGGCCTGCGCGGGGCACCGGCGTGCATCCACTGGCCAGGCAACGCATCGGGTATGGGTTCGATCACGTAGCGGGCGGCGAGTGTCTTCCGCCCCGTGACGGCATGGCTCGGCGCGAGCGCGATCGCGTGAGCGTCGCTTCGAGCCAGTTGCGCGAGCGCAGCGGCGGACTCACCCTGCAAAGGCCAGCACAGCCCCCGGGCGGCGCCTTCGCCGCATGCGCCTGGAGCAAAGCCGCTCAACGTGACGGGGTTCAGCGCGGCGATGCGCGCAGCGTCTGGCGCGGCACGGCAGTCTTCGCTGCGGTACGGCGTGTCGGTGGCGATGGCGATTTCGCACTCGGCCGCCGTCAACGCCGATTCCGCTTCGCGCAGAGCGACCGCACGGTCTGCGGCCAGGGTCGCGCGGCGCAGGTGGTCCTGGCTCAGATGCAAAGCGGTCAGCATCAACAGCCCGATGATGAGCAGTGGGCCGACCACAGCGATCATCGAGAAGCCATGGGCTTTTGCGGGGCGGCTCAGCATGCGTCTGCCTCGCAGTGCAATGGGTTGCGCACCGAGAACGTGGCGGTGAAGCGGGCACGGTTGCGGCGTAAGTCCGCGGGGCGGAATGCCACGTCCTCCGTCCGGGCGTCCGGTACAGGGCCGAGGTCGGGGAACAGCGTGATGGTGTCTGAGGGGGGCGGCCTGAGCGCGTAGTGGTCGCCGCGCACGACGATTGCCGCATGGACCTGTCTCACGCGGTACCAGTCTTCCGCCTGCATGGCCCGAGCCGGCTTGGTGGTACTGGGCGAGGTGGAGGTGGGCGCCATGGTGTACAGCAGTTGCAGTGTTTCGATGCCGCGCACGATTTCGTGTGTCTGGCCGGCGGCGGGCGCATTGGCGTTGCGGCCCGCGAAGGAGCGGCACATGAGCCGTGGGGCGCGCTCATCGTCATCGCTGACGGAGATGTACAACAGCATGCTGCCCAGGCGCGGGTCTTCGTCTCCGCCGATGCGTTCTCGAATGCCGAAACCGGCGCAGTCGTACGTCGCCGCGTCAGGGCTGCGACCGGCGAAGCGGGTCATCAGCGCGTCGCTGTGCTGCTCGCCTTCCGATTGACAGTTCAGGGCCGGGGTTTTCTGCGGCCGCCCGCAGTCGTCCGAGCCGAAAAGCGATAGCGGTGCGCCGGCACCTGGCCATCGGCGCACGAGCGAGGCGATGGGCGTATCGGTGACCCATCCCGCCTGGCGCACCGCCTGCGCGATCGCCTGCAGGGCGCGCATCGCGCGGTCTTCGATGAGCGCGTCATCGGCTAACCGCTGGTAGCGTGCCCGCGCGACGAGCATCAGCTGGAGCACGATGCCGAGCACCATCAAACCGAGCAGCATGCCGACCAGCAGTTCGACCAGCGACGCACCGCGCGCAGGCCGGGCGAGCGGGTGTGGCATTTCAGCGATCTTCTGTCTGATTGAGCGTGGCAAGTGCCTGCGCGCCGTACTCGCTGGCGGCATGGCTGGTGGCTTCGAGTACGTCGAACGCCCGGAACATGGCCGCCGCGCCGAGGGAGAGCACTGCCAGGGCGACGAGGGATTCGAGGAGGATGGTGCCGTGTTGGGGGCGGAGGTGGCGTCGGATGAGCATGGCGGAAAAGCGCTTTTTTCGAGCCGCTAAAGTTAGTGCGTATTGAGCCGTATAACTGTCATATCTCGTCAATGCGATGGGCTGTTGAGGGCAGGTGCTCGCGCCTGAGGGGAGAGGCCCACTGCTGAGTTCAAGCTTTCTTCAGCCGTGCTAACAGGGAATGGTCTGGCGGTGGCGTTGTGGCCGACCGGGGAAGCCGTTGCGTTTCGTGGTCTAGCCGCTGCTATTTGTGGCGGCCGGGGGCAGAGACTTCTCTCTGCCGCGGTTGTTTAGGGCGTAGTAATGCATTGCGAATTCCGCAGCGGAAGTCGTGGCGAATGCGCAGTTGCATTGCCCCAACAATGGGCGCTTGCGTGTCAGCCATAGGCTATTGACACTGATTGGCCGCATCCTCCATGATTGCGGCCATTAAGCCTGACATCGTCTCCGCTAGGGGACAGTGGCAACAGAATCAAAAGAAAGTAATCGGGTTATCGGGAATGACGCATCTCCAGGCAGATGCGTTTCTTGTCTAGAGCAGCCGGGGGGCTATATGTACTGGGTCAAGGAAACTCTTTCGCAGTCGATCGTTCTGCGGCGGCATTGATATGTCCGCGCCGCTCTGCGCCAACGCAAGCGTGCCGCGCGATTCCGATTCAGCGGGCTCCCATTCGATCAGGAAGGGACGTCGGCGGCCTGCAATCGCGCTTGGCTCTGGCTTTACTCTCGTCGAGCTGATGATCACGGTGGCAATCGTTGCCATCCTGGCGACCATTGCTTATCCCAGCTATACCGACTACGTGAAGCGCGGCAAGCTGGCCAACGTGACCAATATGCTCGCGGGTATTCGCGCCCAAATGGAGCAGTATTACCAGGACAATCGCACATACGCAGCGGTGGGCACGTTTACCCCGCCCTGTCAGGCGATTTCGGCTGTCGCCGAGTTTTCGTTGGCGTGCACGATTACGAACAACGGCAATAGCTACACGATGACGGCGACTGGCTCGGGGGCAACGGCCGGCTTCATCTACACAGTGAATGAGGCAAACGTTCAGGCGACGACCGCGGCGCCGGCTGGCTGGAACACGTCCACGACATGCTGGATCACGAAGCGGGGTCAGTCGTGCTGACGGGCCAGGGCGCCCGGCGCCGCGGCTTTACGCTGATTGAATTGCTTGTCACGGTTTCCCTGTTTGCGTTTTTGATGCTCCTGGCGGCACCGAGCTTTACGAGCTGGATTCAGGATGCCCAGGTACGTACGGCGGCGGAATCGTTACAGAACGGTCTGCGTGTCGCGCAGGCCGAAGCCACGCGCCGTCATCGCCAGGTTGCGCTGGTGCTCACCAATAGTGCACCTGCTCCAGGCGTGGCCGCTCAGGCCAACGGTAAGAACTGGTTCGTGATGGTGATCCCGAATCAGCTTGCAGGCGAGTCGTACACGAACGCTGCGGCCCCCACGTTGATGGTGCAGAGCGGCGCGCTTGGTGCTGTGGCGCCCAACGCGCAGGTCAGCGTGCAACAACCTGCGGTCTGCTTCAATTCTTTGGGCAGGCTCACCACGCTGAACGACGGCACGTACAACTGTGCCGTGCCTCCCACAGGTACGGTGACCTACGCCATCACGAATAGCCGGTTTGCTTCTGCGCGAACGCTCAACGTGACCGTGAGCCTTGGCGGTCTGATCCGCGTATGCGATCCGAGCAAATCGCTGTCGCAGGGGAATCCAGATGCGTGCGCCTAAGCCCCGTTCGGGCCATATTGATCCTCAGCCCCGTACACAGCACGGGATGACCCTCATCGAGGTGCTGGTCGCGATGATCCTCTTGACCGTGGCATTGATGGCCATGGTGATGGCCCAGGTGCGTGCCTCACAGGTGTCGGTGGATGCGGAGGACCGCAACCGGGCGGCGCTGCTGGCCAACGAGCTTGCAAGCATGATGTGGGAGAACCGTACAACGAAACTGCCGGCGTCTTCGGTTGCGGCGTGGCAGGCGATGGTCTCCAGCAATGTGAGTTACAGGACTGCCACCGCCTCGAGCCCGGCGGCGAGCGGGTTGGGCGGCCTGCCCAATGGTACGGGCACCGTCACGACCGATCCTACGACCAATGTGGCGACGATCACCATTACCTGGCAGGCGCCCTCGCATGGCGCCAGCGCCACCGCAGCCATGAGTGGGAAAAGCCGGTATGTAACGCAAGTGGTGTTGCCGTGAGGGGGCGGACGCTGCGGAGGCGCCCGTTGGGCGTGGCCTATCAGACCGGTCTCAGCCTGATTGAGCTGATGGTGGCATTGGTGATCAGCATGGCGATCGTAGGCGCGGTGTTTGGCTTGATGAGTGTCTCCGAAGGCCGAAAGCGTACCACCATGTCGGTCAACGACATCAACCAGAGTGGCGTCTTTGCCCTGTATCAGCTTGACAAGGCCATTCGCAGCGCGGGGTCGGGTTTTTCGCAGAATTGGCCGCTGACCTATGGCTGCCGCCTCAACGTCAATTTGAACGGCGATCAGATTCTGCCGTCACCGACCAAGATCCCGCCGCCGTTCGACAAGCTCTCGACGCTAGGCGGTTTTCGGCTGGTTCCGCTGTTGATCGTGCAGAACGGTACAAGCGGAGGTTCTGACGCGATCATTACGATGGCGGGCAATGCCGGATATGGAGAGATTCCGACTGAGTTTTCCAATACCGCGCCGACGGTTTCCAAAGGCGTGGCAAACCTGAGCCTGGTCAACACCATGACGTTCAACGCGGGCAATCTCGTGCTCGTGGCGGACCGCAACAATACGGCGGGCAACGTTCAGCCGTGCTATGTCGGACAGGTGCAGGCCAATTTTACGGGCAGTGTCGCAACGCAGTTGCCACTGGCGGGCGCCTATGACGCTTCCGTAGGGCTGGACGGCAATGTGAGCAGCATTTCGGCCACCGGTGTGGCGATGAATCTGGGCAATGTCGGCGGCGGCAATCTGCCGGGCTTCGCTGTCTATGGTGTCGGGGCCAACAATACGTTGATGTTCTACGACTTGCTGCAATCGGGTAGCAACGGCTATGTCGCCGTGCCGCTGGCTGACGGTGTAATGGAGATGCATGCACTGTATGGCATTGACCCCGACAACAGCGGAAATGTCAGCTGGCAAGCCCCGACGGGGGCATTCGATGCCGCGACGCTGTCCAACGGCACGCAGACTGCCGCAGCGAATCTCTACGCCATCAAGGCGATACGTATCGGCTTGATCTTGCGGACATCGCTGCCTGAGCGGGCGCAGCAATTTGTTGGCACAGCCAGTGCAGCCACTGCGAACGGCGTCGTCACACCGGGCCCGCTGGTGCTGTTTGCCGATGTGCCGAATCTGGCTTACACCCGCAAGCTCACAGGCGCGGAACAGAACTATCGTTACCGCGTTCTCGAAACCACAATCCCCTTGCGCAACACGCTGTTGCAGCGCTGACGATGCCGATCAAGCCCAATGCCCGTCCTCTTCGTGGCTTGCGCGTTGCGCTGCGTCGGCATCAGTCCGGAGTGGTGCTGTTGATCGCGCTGATTGCCATGGTCATTCTGGCGATCGGTACTGTCGCGCTGTTTCGCTCTTCGGATGCGGCGCTGGCCAACGCAGGCAACCTGGCCTTCAAACGGGACATGACCAACCGTGGTGAGCTGGCCATCGTGGCCGCCAAGACGGCGCTGACCAGTGGCGCGCTTAGCCAAGAGGCGACACGCCAGGCCGACCAGGCTGCCTATGGCTATTACGCAACGATGCAGCAAACCGACAAGCACGGTGTTCCGAACAATCTGATCAGCTTGGACAAGCCCGTCGTCAACAACAAGATCAATGCCGGCGACGGTATCACGCTCTACTACATGATCGATCGGCTTTGCACCTCGGTCGGTTCGACCGACCCGTCCAATGCCTGTGTCATCAGCTCGATTGGTTCCGCGAAGGGCGGGACGGTGCTGCCGTATCGCGGCCAGGCGCAACCGCCTTCGGTGCCGGTCTACCGCATCAGCGTGCGGGTTGACGGGCCGCGTAATAGCCAGACCTTCCTTCAGACCACTGTTTCTCTCTGAGTTGCAGAACTGCCATGCACCCCAATCATGACCGAGGTTGGAAGGCCGACGCTTCGCGGAGCCCTTCTGTGATGACATTCCTGCGCGCTGTGCTTGCCAGCGCCCTGGCGATGATGGCGCTGCAGGTGCCTGCCGCCCAAATCGATCTTGCCGACCAGCCGCTCTTCAGCTCGGTATCGGTACCGGGCAACCTGCTGCTCACGCTGTCGGTCGAGTATCCGACCGCCAACAGTATTGCCTATGTCGGCGCCTATACCCCGGGTACCAAATACCTCGGTTATTTTGATCCGCTCAAGTGCTACACGTACCAGTACGACGCCAACACAGACAGCAATAACTACTTCATCCCGGCCGCGGCCGCGGACAGCAATTATCAGTGCGCCAGCGGCAAGGGTTACTGGAGCGGTGCCTTCCTGAACTGGGCAACGATGCAGACCATCGATCCGTTCCGATGGGCGCTGACCGGGGGGTACCGCGTTACCGATACGCCGACGCTGACCGTGCTTGAGAAGGCTTGGGCGTCCGGGCAGGGTGGCTCTGGCGAGACGCCGAATCGAACAATCAATGGCAGCACGACTGTGGCGGCAATCTCGCCGTTTAGTTGGAGCAACCTCAGCGTTCGTATCTGGGGGGTAGGCAACAAGCTGTATTTCACCAATAGCGGGAAACTCGATTCGGATCCCGCCAGTGCCTACAAGTCCGGCTCTTCGCAAGACTCCTCCAAGGTGTGGTGGGTCTATGCGCGTGTGAAGGTGTGTGATCCATCGCAGCGTGAGGCCAACTGCACGCAATACGGTAGTAACTATAAGCCCGAAGGCCTGATGCAGCAGTACTCGCAGCGCATCCGTTTCGGCGCGTTTGGATACCTCAACGATTCGAACATCAAGCGCGATGGTGCTGTGCTGCGCGCGCGGATGAAGTTCATCGGCCCGACGCAGCCGGTTCCGGGCAAAAACCCGACGACGAATACCGTGGCCGAATGGAGCGCCACGGACGGTACCATGGTGACCAACCCGGACACGAAGGATGCATCGGACAGCAGCGTCAAAAACAGTGGGGTCATGAACTATCTCAACAAGTTCGGCTCGACTTCGCAGAACTATAAGACCTATGATCCGGTCGGCGAGCTTTACTACGCGGGCGTTCGTTACTACAAGAACCTCGGCAACGTCGCCAGCTATTCTTCTAACATCGATGCCACCCAGGTGGACGGCTTCCCCGTCATTCAGACCTGGGATGACCCGATCCTGTACTCCTGCCAGAAAAACTACATTCTTGGCATTGGCGACGTGAACACTCACGCGGACGCGAACCTGCCTGGCAGTACGATCGCCGATACCAACTACGAACCGGCAATGCCTTCCGAGGTTTCCAGTGATACCTCGGTCAATGTGGATTCGGCGACGAACCTTGTGGGCAAGATGGAAGGCATCAGTAATCTCAACAAGGCTTCGCCATCGTGGTGCTGCGGGGACAACAACACCTTTTTGATGGCGGGCCTCGCCTACGACTCGCATGTGCGTGATATCCGCCCCAACGATTTCAAGGACAGCCTCGGGAACAAGTCGAAGATCCAGACGATTTCCACCTACTGGCTCGACGTGCAGGAGTACCAGCAGTACAAATACCAGAACCAGTTTTGGCTTGCGGCCAAGTACGGCGGGTTCAATGTCCCGTCCGGCTACAAAGCGTCCAACACGAGCCCGCTGGCGCAATCATTGTGGAATTTGAGCGGCAATACGGACCCCAACGGCAAGCCCATGCCGGACAACTACTATCTGGCTGGCCAGGCAGATCTGATGGTGAACGGGCTCAATTCCGCTTTCCAAAATATCTCCAACGATATTCAGGCTGCCACCACGGCGCTGGCCGTCTCTTCCGCCAACGTGAGCCTCACCGGCAATATTGGCTATTCCGCTTCCTACAATTCCGCCAACTGGAGTGGCGATGTGGTCGGCAGTTCGCTGAGCTTCGATGCCGCCACAGGGCTGCCCACGCAGACGAAGGTGTGGTCCGCGCAGGCGAATCTGGCAACCCAGACCAGTTCCTCACGCCTGATCGCCACCAGCAACACTGTCGGCACGGCGCAAGGTGTGCCATTCCAGTTTGCCAAGCTCAGCGCGAGCAACCAGAGTGCACTCAGCAATTCGGCCGTGAAGAACTGGAACAACCAGGACTTCCTGAACTACTTGCGCGGCGACCGTACCAACGAGGGCACGAGCGGCAAGGCGGTCTATCGTCAGCGCACCAGCTTGCTCGGTGACATCGTTGGCTCGAAAGTGGATGCTGTCGGTCCACCTATCGCCGTGCTGTCGAGTGCGACCAATCCCGGCTATGCATCTTTCAAAAGCACCTATGCCAACCGCAAGCCGGTGGTCTACGTCGGCGCGAACGACGGCATGATGCATGCATTCGATGGCACGATCGGCGCAACTGGCGGCAACGAGTTGTTTGCCTATGTGCCGAGCTTTCTTTATCAAGGGCCATGCACTTCGGGTTGCACGCCCACGGTGAACGGCTTGGCATCGCTGGGGTTGGCAGGTACCAACTTTGTCCACCATGCCATGGTCGATGCGACGCCGCAGGCATTTGACGTTGACTTCGCTCGCGCAGGCGGAGCCAAGCCGAGTTCATCGAGTACCTCGGACTGGCACACGATCTTGATCGGCGGTCTGGGCAAGGGCGGGAAGGGCTACTACGCACTCGACATTACTGATCCATCAAAGATCACCGACGAGGCGTCGCTGTCCACCAAGGTGATGTGGGAGTTCGGTGGTCCGTCCGATCCGAAGCTGGGGACGCTGGGCTTCACCTATGGCGACCCGATCGTCGTCAAGACCAAGAAGTACGGTTGGATCGTTGCGGTGCCGTCGGGCTACAACAATGCCGATGGCATGGGGTGGCTGTTCATCCTCAATCCGGTGACCGGCGCCCTGCTCGAGTCCATCTCCACGGGAGTGGGTTCGGCAAGCACGCCAGCAGGCCTGGCGTTTGCATCGGCGTATGTTGCCGACTATACCGACAACACCACAGACTCCATCTACGCGGGTGATCTGCTGGGCAATGTCTGGCGCTTCGATCTCACCGGTACCACCGGCGCCTATCCGGCACCCACCCAGATTGCAAAGCTCACCGACCCGAGCGGCAACCCGCAACCCGTCACGACGCCCCCGCTCATCGAGATTCAGCCGAACTCGCTCAAGCGCTACGTCATGGTGGGAACGGGGCGGCTGCTTGGCAGCACCGATATCGCCAGCAGTCAGACGCAGAGCTTCTACGTCATCTATGACGGCGTGGTGCAGCGCTTCAACGGCAGTACCGATCTGCCGACTGGCGTGACCTTCCCGATCCAGCGCAAGGATCTCAATGCCGACACCAATCTGCTGAAGGGCATCGGAAGTGCGCCGACATCGTTGATGGGGTATTACATCGACCTCGGCCAGTCGTCCAACGGCGTGGCCGAACGTGTCAATGTGGCCCCGGTCTCCAACTTCGGTACCGTTTCGTTTGCCGCCAACCTGCCAAATGGCGACGCATGCAACCCCTCGGGGACGAATCGCGTCTTCTCACTGGACATTGGGACGGGCGCCAGCCGCGTGGTGAACAGCCTGGGCGTGCTGCAGCCGTACTACACGGGTGGCGGGCTGGTGGTGGATCTGTCGTATCTCAACGTGAATGGCACTGTCCGGCTGGAGGCGGGGACCGACAATAGCGCGATCAACTCCGTGCCGCTCGTGCCGACGGTGGTGCAGGCCATCCGCCAGATCAACTGGCGCGAGGTGCCCACCGCAGACTGAAGGCGGTCGGAACGATGGACCCACAGCGCAACGCAGCACCCAGGACCTGCAAGGGGTAGGCCGTATGAAGCGAGCCTGGGTCGCCTGCGCTGTGGCTGCCATCGGCCATCTCGCTTTCCTGCATATCGCGGGCCTGTGGATACCGCGGGCGGCAAAGGGGCAAGCGCAAGCTGATCGCCCCCTGTTGCTTGTCAGTCTCGTCAGCGTGCCACCCGGTGAGGCGGTAGTCGGCACCGCCAGCAGTGGCAAGCGGAGGGCGCCCACGCCTGTTGCAGCGGCAGACGGCGGTCCATTGCCGATATCTTCCTTGCGTCCCGCCGCGAGCGCCCAGTCGGAAGGGCCTCCACCCGGGATATCTCCTTCCGAGGATGTCGATGGGATGCGGTTCTATACGTCTGCCGAGGTCGACCGGCAGGCCTTGCCAGCGAGCGCCCTTGAACTTCTGGACGTGATGGCGCTGGTTTCGGACACGTCACCGATGGTACTACGCATCTACATCGGCGCTGACGGAGTCGTCGTGCGCGCTGAAATCGTTCGTGCCAGCGAACACAACCGTGCTGCGGCCGCCAGGCTGGCCTTGATTCTCATGGCGTCACGCTTTGTTCCCGCCAAGCGACTGGGAGCGGATGTCGCCACGGTCAGAGAGTTGGAGTTTCAGATCGAGCCGTCTGGCGGGGCCGAACGGCACGCTTAGGCGCGAGCCGCGCATCGGGATCGGCGAATGCCGGTGGCCGTGGACAGCCGGCTCCCATGTCGGCATCTCACTTCCGCACGTTCGTCGCGGCAATCTCGTCGAGCACATCCCGAAATTCCGACACATCCTCGAAACTCCGGTACACCGACGCAAACCGGATATACCCGATCTTGTCCAGCCGCTTCAGCTCCCGCATGACCAGCTCGCCCACCCGGTCGCTGCCGATTTCCTTCTCGCCGTGGCTCAGGAGCTTCTCTTCGATGCGGGCAATGGCTTCGTCGATGGCCTCGGCGGAGACGGGGCGCTTGCGCAGCGCCAGGCGCATGGAATCCTTGACCTTGTTGCGGTCGTAATCGACGCGGCTGCCGTTTTTCTTGACGACGGCCGGGAAGAACAGCTCGATGCGCTCGTAGGTCGTGAAGCGGCGGTCGCAGGCTTCGCACTTGCGCCGGCGGCGCACGGTGTCGCCTTCTTCCGACATGCGGGTTTCAATCACCTGGGTGGCCGCGTGGCCGCAAAAGGGGCATTTCATGCCGGTGGTCTCCTCGGAAACCTCAAAGAACGCGCTGCGCTGAAACGACAATGCCGCGATGGCCCGCCCATTCGACTTCGGGCGCATCGCGGCAGGGTACTACGCGGCCGGCAGCGCCGGCCACCGGCGGATACAACCTCAGCCGTACACCGGGAACTGCTTGGTGAGCTCGGCCACCTTGGCGCGCACCTCGGCGATGTTGTTTTCATCGTGCGGGTTGTCCAGCACGTCGGCGATCAGGTGCGCCACCTTCACGGCCTCGGCTTCCTTGAAACCGCGCGTGGTCATCGCCGGCGAACCCAGGCGGATGCCCGAGGTCACGAACGGCTTTTCCGGATCATTCGGAATCGCGTTCTTGTTGACGGTGATGTGCGCGTCGCCCAGTACCTTCTCGGCTTCCTTGCCGGTGATCTTCTTGGCGCGCAGGTCGACCAGCATCACGTGGCTCTCGGTGCGGCCCGACACGATGCGCAGGCCGCGTGCCATCAGCGTTTCGGCCATGGCGGCGGCGTTCTTCACCACTTGCTGCTGATACGCCTTGAATTCCGGCGACAGCGCTTCCTTGAAGGCCACTGCCTTGCCGGCGATCACGTGCATCAGCGGGCCGCCCTGGATGCCGGGGAAGATCGCGGAGTTGATGGCCTTCTCGTGTTCGGCCTTCATCAGGATCACGCCGCCGCGCGGGCCGCGCAAGCTCTTGTGTGTGGTCGTCGTGACGAAGTCGGCGTGCGGCACCGGGTTCGGGTACACACCGGCGGCGATCAGGCCGGCGTAGTGGGCCATGTCGACCATGAAATATGCGCCGACCGACTTGGCGATCTTGCCGATGCGCTCGAAATCGATGCGCAGGGCAAATGCCGATGCGCCGGCAATGATCAGCTTCGGCTTCTTCTCTTGCGCGAGCGCTTCGAGCGCGTCGTAATCGATGTCTTCCTGCGCGTTCAGGCCGTAGCTGACCACGTTGAACCACTTGCCGCTCATGTTCAGCGCCATGCCGTGTGTCAGGTGGCCGCCTTCGGCCAAGCTCATGCCCATGATCGTGTCGCCCGGCTTGAGCACGGCGAAGAACACACCCTGGTTGGCCTGCGAGCCCGAGTTCGGCTGTACGTTGGCGGCTTCGGCGCCAAACAGCTGCTTCACGCGGTCGATGGCGAGCTGCTCGACCACGTCCACATATTCGCAACCGCCGTAGTAACGCTTGCCGGGGTAGCCCTCGGCGTACTTGTTGGTCAGTTGCGAGCCCTGCGCGGCCATCACGGCCGGCGAGGTGTAGTTCTCAGAGGCGATCAGCTCGATGTGGTCTTCCTGACGCTGATTTTCCTTCTGGATGGCGGCAAAGATTTCGGGATCGATCTGGTCGATCGTATAGCGGCTGCGTTCGAACATGGCGAGTGTCTTGGTGAAACGAAACGGAATTGGCGGAGGTCGGGCGAGGCGGGCGGGCATCGGGAAACGCGCGCGGCTTGGACGACTGCTTCCGGTGTCGGCCGGCGGCAGCGGGTGCCCAAGTCACCCAGCTTCCCATTCGCTGCCCAGGCGAGCGGCAGGCGCCGTTGTGCATGACGCCAGAAACCTTGCGCTTCCTCGTGGTCGCTGCCCACATGTCGAAGCCGCTGGGATGCGGCTTCAGGATTCGCCAGTCGCGCAAGGTGGAATGGTTGCCCGCGAGTGTACGACAGCCCCATGGTCGCCGCAAGAACCGGGGCGTTTGCAGCGCACATTGCGGTGCAATACAACACGACGCTCGGGTAAACTCCAGTTTTTGCCATTTTCAGGCCCCGGAGACACTTCCATGATCGTATTCGTGACCGGCGCGACGGCCGGCTTCGGCGCAGCCATCGCGCGCCGTTTCGTGCGCGAAGGCCATCGCGTGATCGCGGCGGGCCGCCGCCAGGACCGTCTCGATGCGCTCAGGGCCGAACTCGGGGACGCGCTGCTGCCTCTCGTGCTCGACGTGCTCGACGCCGAAGCCGTGGCCGCGCTGCCGGGCTCGCTGCCCGAGGGCTGGCGTGAAGTCGACGTGCTGGTCAACAACGCCGGGCTGGCGCTAGGCCTGGAGCCCGCCCAGCGCGCCGACCTGAACGACTGGGACCGCATGATCGGCACGAACTGCTCCGGGCTGGTCCACATGACGCGCGCGCTGCTGCCTGGCATGGTCGAGCGCAACCGCGGCCACGTCATCAACATCGGTTCGATCGCCGGCACATACCCGTACCCGGGGGGCAACGTGTATGGCGCCACCAAGGCGTTCGTGCGGCAGTTCTCGCTGAACCTGCGGGCCGATCTGACGGGCACCCGCGTGCGCGTATCGAACGTCGAGCCGGGCCTGTGCTCCGGCACCGAGTTCTCCAACGTGCGTTTCAAGGGCGACGATGCCCGCGTGGAAAAGGTCTACGAAGGCACGGAGGCGCTCACCGCCGACGATATCGCCGAGGCCGTCTACTGGATGGCGGCGCTGCCCGGCCACTTCAATGTCAACGCGATCGAGCTGATGCCCGTTTGCCAGTCGTTCTCGGCCACCAGCGTGACGCGAGGCATGGCTTGAAATCCGGCGCACAAGCCCTCGGCCAGTCGGGGGATGGCTGGCCGCCACTTACGCCTTGGTAAAATTGCCGGATGTCTTCTTTTGACTGGAACCTGCGTGTGTATTGGGAAGATACCGACGCGGGCGGCGTGGTGTTCTACGCCAATTATCTGAAATTCTTTGAGCGCGCCCGCACCGAATGGCTGCGTGCGCTTGGGGTCGATCAGCAAGCGCTGGCCGACGCGACCGGCGCCATCTTCGTGGTG